>JAPOLP010000817.1 GCA_029977045.1 Planctomycetota bacterium | reverse complement strand
GCGGAATCTGGCGGAACCAGTTGCCACCGCAGATCGGAAGGTTGCAACCGGCGACGCGAACGCTCGACGGCGGCACTTCCTGCAGTGTTCCGAAAGACGTCTCGTGAGCATGAACGAAGCGGCGCCACGGCTCCTTGCGAAACCGCAGGCCCAGCGGCAGCAGGCTCGAATCGTACGCGTAGCCTTCCTCGGTCAGGACGTCGAGTGCCCACAGGTCCTCAGGCCGGAACCAGCCGTCGGCAACGCGGTAACCGACAATCTTCTGTCCCGTTGCCGCAACCAGAGTCTCCTGCGTCCGCAGTAGATCGTCTCGGAACTCTTCGCGAGTCAGGTTGCGTACGCTGCGGTGATAAAAGCCGCGACTGGCAATCTCGTGCCCGCGGTCGGCAACTTCCGCGACCAGTTCTGGCATCTCCTGAGCGACCCATCCGAGCACGAAGAACGTTGCCTGCGTGTCGTGCTGATCGAGCAGTTCCAGCGTCGCCCGCGTGCTGCGTTCGAGCCGAGTTTCAAACCGGTACCAGTGTTCGTGGTTGATGAGCTGCTGGAATGCGCCGACCTGAAACCAGTCCTCAAGGCCAACCGTCAGAATGTGCCGCCGCTCTGTTGCTGCAGCCACACGCGTACCCGGCGACTGCCCGCCAATGGCGTCAGGGCAGCCGGGATCGCACACAAGGTCAGTTGTCGGCAGAACTTCCGCGACCATGGGACCGAGACGGTTTCAGAGCAACAGGAAGGCGCAGCTTGAGCCGCGCTGCCTGGAATTCAGGCTCTGAAACATAGGTCGCGGATGAGCAGTCCGCGGGAAAAGCCCCTGCCGCAAAAGCGTTCGTCAACGGCTTGCCCGATCGCGCAGGCATTGACGGTTAGGAGAATCATTCGGTCGAGAAAACGCACAGACTTTGTGTCTGGACGTCACACCATCGGCAGCGTCCATGGATCGCGGTAAGTGCGAGCGAGCAGCGAGTCGGCTTCAGCGTCACCGACGAACGTCTCGCTTCCCGTGTCGAAGCGCACTTCGCGTCCGAGTTGCCAGGCGATGTTGCCGAGGTGGCACATCGTCGTACTGGCGTGACCGATCTCGATGTCGGCGTTTGGTTTCTGCCGGGTCCGCACACAGTCGATGAAGTTGCGAACGTGGCTGCCGAGCAGTTCGCTTGCATCGGCCGTCAGCCGTTCCTTGCTGTCATAAACCTTCCAGCCGCTGCGATCGACAACCAGCGTGCCACGCTCGCCATGAAATGCGACGCCGGAGCCGCGGCCTTCCAGACCGTGATTGCTCCACAGCCGGTGCTCCCAGGTGATTGTGTGCTGCGGATAGTGGAACGTCGCGGCCAGTGTGTCGGGGAACTCAGTCTCGCCGCCGAACACGTAGTTGCCGCCAGATGCCGAGACTCGCTCGGGGAGACCAAGTTCCATTCCCCAGCGGGCGACGTCGAGCAGGTGCACTCCCCAGTTGCCGAGTTCGCCGGTGCCGTAATCACGGAACCAGTGCCAGTGGTGGTGGAAGCGGTTCGAGTTAAAGTCCCGCTCCGCTGCCGGCCCGAGCCACAGGTCGTAATCCACGCCCGCCGGAACAGTTTCGTCACTTCGACGCGACAGCGGCTTGCGAGCGTTCGCCAGCCAGGCCTTCGCGAACCGGACGGTGCCGAGCTTGCCACTGCGAACCAGTTCGACCGCCGACTGAAAATGAGCACCGCTGCGCTGCTGCAGTCCGACCTGAACAACACGGTCGTTCGCCCGAGCCGCGTCGACGAGTCGGCGTCCTTCTTCGATCGTCAGCGAGACCGGCTTTTCGAGGTAAACGTCTTTGCCCGCCTGGCAGGCCATGACGCCCATGATCGCGTGCCAGTGATCCGGCGTCGCGATCGCAACCGCGTCGATCTGCGGATCGTCGAGCAGCCGCCGGAAGTCAGACTCCCAGCGAGGCTCCTCAGTCTGCTGTTCCATCACCGGTTTGATTACCGCCGACTTCAGCGACTCGTCAACGTCACACACCGCGGCAACTTCCACCTGAGGCAGCGCGGCGAACTGAGCGGCCAGCGTCTTGCCCTGAGTCCGAACGCCGATCACACCGATTCGAACCGGCGAGCTGCGATCAGCCCGAGCGACCGACGACGACAACCCGACCATCCCCGCCGCCACGCCGGCAGCATTCTGCGCACTGCGTCCCAGAAACTGGCGACGGCTGAGATCGCGGCGGCGAAACTCGTCGGTGTTCATGGGGGAGACTCGTGATCGGAAGTCAAACAGGTGGGAATCAGCGAGGAAAATCGCGGGACGACAGAATACCCGCGAAAGTAGGCAATAGATACGGAAGAGGCCGGATCAGAGCACTTTCGGGCACGTCTTCAACTGAGAATCAGCAAAGTCCGAACTCACTCTTCACCTGCTCCACTCCTCAGCTCCCCACCTCGAACTCAACCAGCGAGCGCTTCCTCAATCGCCTCCGCTCCGTGATCCGCCAGCGGGATCGGGCGGCCGATGTTTGACATGTTCTGCGTTTCCGGGTCGAGACCGACGGCCTTGCAGACGGTCGCGATCAGGTTCGGCGTATTGACCGGCCGGTCGGCAACGGTCATCCCGTCGGGACTCGACGATCCGATGACCTGCCCGCCGCGAATGCCGCCGCCGCAGAGCACGGTCGACCAGGCTGCCGGGAAGTGGTCGCGACCGTTGTTCTCGTTGATCTTCGGCGTTCGACCGAATTCGCCCATCCAGACGATCGTTGTCGTTTCGAGCAGTCCGCGATCTTTCAGGTCGTCGATCAGCGTTGACCAGGCCGGGTCGAGCACGCCGCACAGCGACTTGACGCTCTCGAAGTTGTTTTGGTGCGTGTCCCAGCCGAACACGTTTTGATCGGGAACTGCGTTGAGCGTCACTTCGACAAACGGCACTCCGCGTTCGACCAGCCGCCGGGCGAGCAGGCAACCCTGGCCGAACTGAGTATCTCCGTACTTCGCTCGTAACTCGTCCGACTCCTCAGCCAGGTCGAACGCCCTGGCTGAGGAACCTCGCATCATCCGTACCGCCTGCTCGTACGCCTTGCGATGGCTGTTGACCGTGATGTCCGGTCGCGCCGCCTGAAAGTCATCTTCGAGCGAGGTCAGCAGACTCAGCCGTGCGTCCGTCTGGCCACTGGCGAGACCTTCCCGCTCTGACAGATTCCGAACCTGCAGCGACGCCGCGACGTTTGATTCTCCGTCTGGGCCTCCGCCAAGCACGCCACCTTCGCCGACGACCAGCGGAGCGTACGCCGGTCCGAGGAAACCTGGCCCGAACGCTCGCGGATTCACAAAGCGGTTCGGCGCCACGCTGACAAAGTTCGGCAGCTCGCCGCCTTCAGTGCCGAGTTCCCGGCTGAGCACCGAGCCCAGCGTCGGGTACAGAATCGGCCCTTGCGGCAGGTAGCCGGTCCGCATCAGGTACGTTGCCCGCGAATGATCGCCCTC
>JAPOLP010000829.1 GCA_029977045.1 Planctomycetota bacterium | reverse complement strand
CTGGGGCACTCCGGAAGAGGCACCACTCGAAAGCCCTCTGCGACACGCCGTCTTCTTCAAGTTCAAGGACGATGCCGCCGTCGAGGATGTCCAGAAAGTCGAAGAGGCCTTTGCTGCTCTGCCGTCAAAGATCGACACGATCAAGGCATTTGAATGGGGCACGAACAACAGCCCGGAACGTCACAGCCACGACTTCACTCACTGCTTCATGGTGACGTTCGCCGACGACGCCGGACGCACGACCTACCTTCCGCACGAAGCCCATCAGGCGTTTGTCGAGGTCCTCAAACCGCAACTCGACAAAGTCCGAGTGCTCGACTTCGTCGCGGCTGAGTAGAACGCGGTGTGCGGGCGAGTTGAAAGCAACTTCGTCTAAGCAGGTGCAGTCGAGGGAAGGCACTACCGGCGTTCTACAGGTGGATCCCGCATGTCAAAGATCGCAGTTTTCGACGCTGCGACGGTCGTCTCGGCGACTGTTCTGGTTTTCGCCGGTCTACGTCATACCACTGCAACTATCGCTGATTCGCAATATCAAGTCGCGGTCTTTGGTCTCGTTGCGGTGCTTGTTGTTCTTCTGGGGCCATTGGTGCTGCTTGCACATGTGCGTCGAGTTTCGGTTCTTCGCAATCGGCTTGTTCTTGTGCTGATCTCCGCTTTCTGTGTTGCCGGAATCCCCTACAGCGTCCAGCAACGGAAGATCTCACAAACGTCAGCGGCATTGATGAGACATTACCGAGACCTGGCAGAAGCAGGACCACCGTTTCCCTTGCAGTCAGATGTGAAGGCAAGGATCGAAGATGTCGGACAGGCCATCTCCCTGGGGTGCTGGGTATCTGCCGACCGCAGTACGTTCGAGCTGTTTTACCATGTGTCGTCAGACACCGCCGTCCTGCGATACCCGAACGGACGCTGGGAATGGCGAGGTTACCGCTATGTGGGGCCGACCCAATCGGAAATGGATGCTGACAAGCCGTAAACTGAGACACGCCTCATCTCGCAGGACAGCTCTTTGCTGTATCAAGGACTCCATACGCGAAACGGGATCAACAAAGCATTGCGCGATCGGCTGCACGCCGTCGGAAACTCAGCCCAGGTCATAGCTGCGCAGTCGTCGCTCAACTACGGCGAGTCGCTGAGGCGACGATCCGACTACCGCAACGAGCACTTCAGAGCACGATTCGTTGCCGACAACTGCTGGTGTCAGGCGGATTAGCTGGCCATCATCGGGCGTGACAATAGGCAGTTCGTCGCTAGTATCGGAAGAGGACAACGGGATTCTGAGCAGCAAGAGACAGCCGGTCGGGGCAAGTCGTTGCTGCAGAGCGAGGGCGATCCGGCCCATTGACCAGCGGGCGTTGATGTCCTGAACCGGTCGCGTCTGCAGAGCGCCCTCCGCGTCGCGATAGATCATTGCGTCGATGCCGACTGGGCCGGCATAGCCGAGCAGAGAAGCTGCCACTGCTGCCTGCTCGGCGGCTGTCTTGATCTCTGCGAGTAGTCGGTCGAGTTCGTCGTCGGGCAACTCCGTTGCGGTGGCGCCGACCCGGCTACCGGAGTACTGGCCGTGCGGTGTGTTGAGCAGCTGTGTGAGTCCGACGAAGCGAACGTTCTCGCTGAATGCCGGTGAGGAGTTGGGGGCATCAGGGGCAGTCGACCGGACGGCTTGCGCCGTTCCGCTACCTTTGGCGGGCACAGTTTCTAATTGAGTGATCTCCCAGTGTGTACTGAACTCCGCCACTCGATCGAGCCAGGGTTCGAGGTAGACGTTGCCCGCCTGTTCGACGCGGCGATTGATCCAGCCATGTACAGACGGCGTCAGTGCTTCGTTGCCGCGCAACACGAAACGCTCGCGACCGGACATGCCGAACTCGGCCTTCAGGATGACTCGATGTTCTGCGGTCGAGCGGCCCCAGGCGGCAGCAGATTCTGAGATCGCGTCGACGAGTTGCCGCGACGAGTCCAATCGGATCGATCCCGGCAGTGCGACAGCGAGCGACTGCTCCAGAGCGAACGAGAACCCGCGTGAGTTCGCCTTGCGGATGGCATCGAGATTGATGCTCGGAACTGTGACTCCCGTGTGCAGGGCGAACTCGACCGCCGCGTGCGACCAGCCCCACGGGGCCAGTTCAACCGGCACATCCGGATTCACCTGACAGTTCTGGTCGGGATGAACCAATTCGACAGCCGGCAGACCAGCGTCCGCGAGTCGCTCCGCGTAGTTTTCCGGTAGCGTCTCGGGGCACCAGATTTGATCATGGTCGCTGGCGATCGCGATCAGGCAGGCGGTCAGTTCTGCGTTGAGCCGTGCCAGCCTCTTCGGGCGGTTGTAGTGCGGCGTTCCCAGTTCGTGCTCGAAGTCGAAGTTTCCGTACAGCAGTCGAGCCATTCCAGAGTGCCCGTTGAAGGAGTGCTTCCGGTCGACGCGGCTGTGCTGCGGAATCCGGTTTCAGCGGTTCCATCGCTCCCGAAAACTGTGCCGGGGAGTCGCCGCCGAAACTGACTTTACCTGCCTAACCGGTATTGCCAACCCACTGAAAATACTTAACTTACGAATCGTTGCTGGTGGCGGTTTCGCGTAATTCGCCGCCGATCTGAGGTAAAGCTTGTGTGGTGATGCCCGGGACAGGGCATCCGCAACCGTCTCGACTGACGGCAACATCGGAGGTTGCTTCCAGCGTTCCGAATTAACAGGGACAGGCCAGCCACTGCGATTTCAGCCCGGCTGGCAAATGCGTCATGGATTACATCCTCGAGCATTACTCTCTGAATGAACCGACATGGTTTTACCTGTCGCTGCTGCTGGTAGTGGCGGTCTTCTTCCGCTTCAACCGCATCTGGTCGCTGCGGAATCTTGATCTCGTCCTGCTGCTGAGCTTTTCGCCGGGACTGCTGCTTCTACAGGCCGAAGACTACAGGACGATCGGCTATTCGTGGCTCTTCGTCTGCACGACCCTGTTTCTGATTCGGTTGTTCGTCGACCCGTGGTGTCGACGCCGTCCGCTGCTCGACCAGAATCTCAACAGTGCCGGCCTGACGTTTCTGTGCGTCGCAGCCTTTGCATTCCAGGTCACGCGAGTGGCCACAGAGCCGCTCGAACGATCAACGGTCAAGTCGGTCGAGGGTGCCAGGGATCTGCTGAGCCGTCAGGACCGATCGGACAAGGTCACCACCGACGAGGGCGTTCCCGGGCCTGCGACTCGGTTACTGGCTACAACAGCGGTCGGACCGGCCAGCATCGTCGCGAGCAACTCAGATGCTCCTCACCTGTCAGTTCAGATCGCGGCACGGTTGATGGCCAGCCTGTCGCACCTGGCTGTTGTGATGGGGCTGATCGTTCTCGGTCGGCGGCATCTCGGAGACATCCGCCTGGGCATCGCGATGGCGACGTTGTATCTCCTGCTGCCGTGCACCGCGTACCAGGTCAATCGAG
>JAPOLP010000114.1 GCA_029977045.1 Planctomycetota bacterium | reverse complement strand
TCCGCCTAATTGGACCTCTATTTGGACCTTATTTGACGCGATGAAGCCTCGGAAATCAAGAGAATCGCCGTAACCCAAAGAAAAAGGCCAACTTGCGATTGAATCGCAAATTGGCCCTAGTGGAGGCGGCGGGAATCGAACCCGGATTGCCAGCATGCCATGCTGGAGTCGTTCCGTTAGACCATGACCCCGTGTTGTTCAAGTGGACCGCCGGGGAGTCGAACCCCGATTTCCTGGTTGCAAGCCAGGCGTCCTCCCATTGGACGAGCAGCCCGGTTGAGATTGCGAGACAGAGCGACGGTAAGAAAGAGAAAAGGTGACTCTGCTTCTCTCCGTCGCTCTGTCTCTCTATATCAAATGGCGGGTCCGGGAGTCGCACCCGGTGATCGAGGCTTATGAGGCCCCGATGAGCACTCGCTCACCCGCGTCGTTCAGTTGAGAGGCGATCGTTGAGAGCCTGAGACGCGTCCGGTTCGGTGAGTCCATCAACTGTCGACAATCAACTATCAACTCGAAGTGACCAGACGGAGAGTCGAACTCCCACGCCTCAGCGGCACGACGTTCTGAGCGTCGCGTGTCTGCCGTTCCACCACCTGGACGAATTGAAAATGGGCTCTGAAGGAATTGAACCTCTCGTCACCACCTCACTTGTTTTGCGACAACGGTTTTACAGACCGCCGTGAGGATCAAAGCCCGGTTATGTTGAGCGTCCAGAGTCCAGTGTGTTGCGAAGGGTTCGGCTGAATTGCGATTTCTCTCAACTCGGGACTCTCAACACTCAACTCAAATAGCACTGGAGAGATTCGAACTCTCAACCTTCTGGTCCTAAGCCAGACGCCTCTGCCAGTTGGGCTACAGTGCCGTGTATGGAAGGCAGAATTCAAAAGGCAGAAGGCGGAGTTCAGTTCACCCTTCTGCCTTTTGATTTCTGCCATTCCCAGCGTCCCCGATGGGATTTGAACCCACGATCTCCACCGTGACAGGGTGGCGAGCACTCCGGGGTGCTCCGCGAGGACGGATCTGTTTCCGTGTTTCAGTTCTGCCGCCCGTCGCGTTGCGTTCGCTGTTCATTCAGCAGCCGCGACGAGTCGAGCCCGAAATCGAAGTCGTCGACGGCAGCGGAAACGTCCTTGTAGAACCGTCTCCGTTTGCGGTTTCCCTGCTTCTTGATGTCCCGTTTGAGTTGCCGCAGGCGGCGTTTGTCATCGTGCATCGGACTCGAACTCCTCGTCGGCGACTAGTCGCCGCATTTCAGTGAAGTGATCCTGGGTGGACTCGAACCACCGATCGTCTCCTTGTAAGGGAGCTGCCTTCGCCGCTGGGCCACAGGACCGTGTTGTTGAGCGGAAGCCGTGGGACTCGAACCCACAACGGGCGTCAACCCGCCACCTGTTTTCAAGACAGGCTCCTCATCCGGCCGGATGGCTTCCGAAAGAGTTGAGAGTCCAGTGTTGAAAGCCACGCAGTTCTGCCTCTGGACCCTCAACTCTCAGCTCTGGACTCTGAACAAGCTGCGGTGGCAGGAATCGAACCTGCGTCAAAACGGTTAACAGCCGCCTGCCCGTACCAGCACGAGCACCACCGCAATGTTTTGAGAGTGGGAGACAGGGAGCTGGGGAGACAAGGAGTCGCCGTTTCCTCTACTCCTTGTCTCCTCTGCTTCTCATCTCCGAAGAGCGCCCAGCGGGAGTCGAACCCGCACTTCCGCCATGGCAAGGCAGCAGGCTACCGCTACATCATGGGCGCGATTTGTCATTGGTCCTTTGTTGTTGGGCATTGGTGCCAGTGACCACGGACTAGTGACCAATGACCAGATCAAATGAGGCCGGAGGGACTCGAACCATCGCCGTGCGGTTTAAAAGACCGCTGTGCTGCCGCTACACCACGACCTCGCGAAAGGTGTGGGTATCTGTTTAAGTCGATGCACTGTCGGCATGGCTGACTCCCTGTTGTTGTCGTGTGACTTCCGAATAGCCCGAGAAGGAGTCGAACCTTCGTCTCCGCCTTATCAGGAAGGCGTCCTCGACCGTTGAACGACCGGGCTGCGTCGTTGCCCCTCACGCTGCCCCTCTCCACCAAGGTGAGAGAGACCAGAAGAGAAGTCGGGATGGCAGGACTCGAACCTGCCGTCTCCTGGTCCCAAGCCAGGCGGGGCGCCATCTCCCCTTCATCCCGTGTTGAATAGCCCGCCCAGGATTCGAACCCGGAATACGACGTTCGAAGCGTCGCGTGATGTCCAGTTTCACTAACAGGCCGTGTGTTGTGTGGTTGACCGAGCACCCCGCACGGGACTCGAACCCGCATTACCGGCTTGAAGGGCCGGCGTCCTGACCCATTAGACGAACGGGGCATGTGGAAGGGAGAACGCAGGGATGGTTCATCCGTCTGCCTTCAGGCTTCTTCTTTTTCAGAGTGGGCCGGGAGGCGCTCGAATCCTCGTCTGCGGTTCTTCAGACCGCCGCTAAGTCGTCTCAGCTACCGACCCGCTGAGAGTTGCCAGCAGGCAACAAAAAATCCCGATGTCGCGTGACACCGGGCTATGCAAACGCACGAGCTTTCCAGATGTCACAGGCGCAGAGGGCACGGCAACAGATTCGCCGCGAGATCGGCAAACCGTTCGTACCCGTTCTGTTCAATGCTGTAACTTGACCTGAAAACCATCGTCTCGCTCAATTCCCGAATGTGTCTGTTGCTGATGTCGTCACCATGAAAATTACAGTGCCGTCGTACAGTGCGGTCATAGATGCGGGACGAGGCCTGATTGTTCGCGCGAATCCGAGAGATTGTGGGATTTGATGATGTGAACTTCGGCGATCCTGTCGGTCGTGGTTCTGCGTTGGGGTAGACAATCCAACCATCGCCCGAACAGCGATCTTGGGATTTGCCTTCGTCGGTGCTGGTCGTCACTCACTGTGTAGCGAAATCCGTGACTGACGAGCGGTGACAGAGAAGCCCCGTAATCTTCTGAAGGGCGGCGGACTTGACTCAGTTGGCGGCGTTCGGCCAGGCAAAAGCGATTGTCGCGTCGTGCGATGTCCTCGAACACGTTCGAGCGAACCAGAGCTCGCATTGCGCGACATCCCCTGATGAATCCATTCTCACTTCACCACCGTGGAGAAGCTTCCGGCATCGCGTCGTTCCTGCAGATGCTGCAGGTGGTCATCTGGTCTCGTTTCAAGTTAATCCGTCTCGCAGACCACACGCTGGCGGTCGTCGCCATCCAAGACGGACCAAAAACAAAACGGTCGCACACCGGAATGTGCGACCGTCTGAAGTGGAGGCGGGGGGAATCGAACCCCCGTCCTGTTGCCCCTCCGTATGAGCCTCTACGTGCATAGTCTGTTGATTGTTTCTCGCTTTGCTCGGCTCAGTCAGACAAGGCCTTGCGCAGCCAGTTCACGACGGTGTCTCGCGTCAGGCGTAGCGAACATTGACCTGACACCAGTCTGAATTTGCAACCGGCTTTTAGACTCCTCAGACGGGGATTCCGCAGCCGGAATGGTTGCTACGCAACCATTGAGAATTGCCTAGAGTTGGCAGTTGTTGTGTGATCAGCTTTTAACGTGGCCTGCTGATCAACCACGGCACGCCACCCATACTTATGGTGACCCAGTCGAAACCGATCGCCCCCTTCTGGTTGGAACTCCGAGAATCCCGGTTGCCAGCAGATTGCCGGCGCCACAGTCGCGGCACTCGACACCAGCAGTTTCCCGCCAGCTCACAGCTCCGCGACAGCCGGGGATTATCGTCCTGAACGGCCAGCGGTCAACAGGCGGAATGCGTTCAGATCGGCCTGGGACGCCGATTTTGTCCATTTGAGCGGTTTCTGCCTGGCCGATACCCTTTCCCGCTTCCGCCTCGCCGGAGGCTTTGAACGTTCAGGCCTGGCAGCGGAATTCCAGCCGCCTACAACTTTTCGTCGGACAATCACCGCTCCGCGACGCCACAGGATCGATAATGGAGTCTCCCAACTCGGAGCCACAGAACCAGCCCGACGAACCACCTCGCGAACCGCGATCACCACGGCAACCGGAAGCTGAACAGCCGCGGCCGTTCGCACCCGGCTCGATGCTGATTCTCGGCGTCCTGCTGGTCGTCTTTCTGTGGTGGGCAATTGACGAGTCGCTCAGCAAGAACGAAGTCGTCGAGTACAGCTTCTTTCTGCAGCAGCTCGACGCTGACAATGTCGATTCGATCAAGGCGACCGGGGACCTGATCGAGGGCAAATGGCGAAGCGTGCCCACCGATCCGGAGAACGCTGACAGAAAGTTTCAGGACACTTTCACGACGACGATCCCGATCTGGGGCCGGTACGACGAGGACTTCCGCAAGCTGCTGCGCGAGAAGAAAGTCGGACAGTTGGCGGAACGGACCGAGATAGGCTTCGGTACGCAGATACTGATTTACGTTGGCCTGTCGATGATTCTCGTCTTCGTGATGATCACGATGCTCCGGCGTAATGCTGACCCGATGGGCGGCGGATTTCTGGGCGGCTTCACGAAGAGCCCGGCGAAGCGGTTTACCGCCAGCGACCAGCGCACGACTTACAAAGATGTCGCGGCGATGGAGCAGGCGAAAAGCGAACTGATGGAAGTCGTCGAGTTCCTGAAGAACCCGGCCAAGTTCCAGAAGCTCGGTGCTCAGATTCCGAAGGGCGTCCTGCTGGTCGGCCCGCCAGGCACCGGAAAGACGCTGCTGGCTCGCGCGACAGCCGGCGAGGCGGGCGTTCCGTTCTATTCGATCAACGGCTCCGAATTCATTCAAATGTTCGTTGGCGTCGGAGCGAGCCGTGTTCGCGACCTGTTCCAGAACGCAAAAGATCACGCGCCCTGCATCATCTTTATCGACGAGATCGACGCCGTTGGCCGGCATCGCGGAGCTGGGCTTGGCGGCGGGCATGACGAACGCGAGCAGACGCTCAACCAGATTCTCAGCGAGATGGACGGCTTCGAGCAGCAGGCGTCGGTCATCGTTCTGGCCGCGACGAACCGTCCCGACGTACTCGACCCCGCACTGCTGCGGCCGGGACGTTTCGACCGGCATGTCACGATCGATCGACCGACTAAGGAAGGCCGGGTCGCGATCCTGAAGGTCCACACTCGCAAGGTGCCGCTGGGCGACGACGTCACGCTGGAAGGTGTTGCTGGAGCGTCAACCGGATTCTCTGGAGCCGAACTGAAAAACCTCGTCAACGAAGCGGCACTGCTGGCCGTTCGCGCCGACCGCGCATTCGTCACGATGGACGATTTCGAGGCGGCTCGCGACCGGGTCCTGATGGGACCGAAACGCGAGGAAATCCTCAACATCAAGGAAAAACGCATGACGGCTTATCACGAAGCCGGCCATGCACTGCTGGGCTGGTATCAACCCGAGGTCGACGAGGTTCACAAAGTCACGATCATTCCCCGGGGCCGTGCGCTCGGCGTGACGCAGTTCCAGCCGGACGAAGAACGCTTCCACGTTGGCGAGTCCCGTCTGCACGCTCAGCTGGCGATGATGCTCGCCGGTCGAGCCGCCGAGAAGCTCGTTTTCGACCAGTACTCAGCGGGCGCGGAGAGCGATCTCAAGCAGGCAACGCGCCTGGCGCGGCAGATGGTTGCTCACTGGGGAATGAGCGAGAAGGTTGGCCCGGTCGCCTTCCGCCAGGGAGAAGAGCACCCGTTTCTCGGCAAGGAAATTCACGAGCACCGGGAATTCAGCGAAGAAACCGCCCACCTGATCGACACCGAGGTCAGCCAGATTCTGCGCGGCGCTCAACAGCAGGCCACGATGGTGTTGCAGGAGCATCGCAAGGATCTGGACCGGATGTCCGAAGAGTTGCTCGAACACGAAACACTTAGCCATGACGACCTGATCAAGCTGCTCGGCCCGCCGGTCACACTAGCTGACGAAGAAGAAGACGTTCGCGAGACACTGCCCGAAGGAACGAAAGAATGAGCCGCTCCGCCGTCACGATTTATCACAACCCCCGCTGCACGAAGAGCCGCCAGACGCTGCAGTTCATTCGTGACGCAGGCGTCGAGCCGACGGTCGTTGAATATCTGGACGAGCCACCGACCGCCGAAGAACTCGACGGCCTGGTCAAGAAGCTTGGCATTCAGCCTGCCGACCTGTTCCGGAAGAAGGAAGCTCTGTTCAAGGAACTGGGCCTTGCCGGCAAGGAACTGTCACGCGACGAGGCTCTGCGGACGCTGGCGGCCAACCCGAAACTGATCGAACGCCCGATCGTTGTCAAAGGCCGCAAAGCGGTGCTCGGTCGTCCGCCTGAGAACGTCAACGAATTGCTGTAGCCACGAACGACGAACACGCGTTGTCATCAGCCGCCGAGCGTTAGCTCGCGGTTTTCCGGACGTTCCAGAACCGGACGCTAACGCGTGCCGGCTAATTGACTACAACTCGGAGACCGTTGGCCTGCGCCTTGCCCCTTCCTCAGTATGGCTACCAGATCAGCGGGACCAGCAGGACAGTCAGCGTCATGAACAGCAGACTGAGCGGGATGCCAAATCTCAGGTAGTCCGAAAAGCGGTAGCCGCCGGGGCCGTAGACCATCAGGTTAGTCTGATAGCCGTGAGGCGTCGCGAAGGCGGCTGACGCCGCGACCATAACGGTTACGACAAACGGACGCGGATCGACGCCAAGACTTTGCGCGGTCGACATCGCGATCGGAAAAACGATCAGTGCCGCTGCGTTGTTCGTGATCAGCTCCGTAAAAAGGGCCGTGACAAAATACAGCGCCAGCAGGTTTACGCGAACATTGCTGCCGGCAAGCCCGACAATCCCATCCGCGATCGACGTCGCGGCTCCGGACATTTCGAGAGACATGCCGAGTCCGAGTGCTCCGCCGATGACCGTCAGCAGCGAGATGTCGACGCTCCGGCGGGCCTCGTTCCCGGTGCAGCACCGGGTCGCGATCATCAGGCCGGACGCGATCATCACGTTGGTCATCGTGTCCAGAGGCCCGAATGTCATACCGAGAACCATTGCCGTCATGATTCCCAGAGCGATTCTCGCCTGGCCGTGCCGGATTGGCGTTGAGTCCTCGACGCTGCTGACGAGGAAGAAGTCGGGCGAGTTCCGCTGCTGTCTCGCGAAGCCGGTGTGAGATTCCAACAGCAGTGTGTCGCCCGAACGGAGCACGACATCACCAAGCTTGGCGTTGATGCGTTCCCCACTGCGGGCGATCGCCAGAACTGCCGCGTTGTACTGGGTCCGGAAACGGCCCTCGCGGATGGACTTGCCGATCAATGGACACCGGTCAGAAACGACGGCCTCGATCAGGCACCGCTGCAGTTCCGGAGCGTCGACCTTTGCGTGCTGGCCGTCTGGTGGCACCAAGCCGCGAACCTTCTTCAGGTCGACGACGGATTCCAGAATTCCTACGAAGACCAGATGATCGTTGTCCTGCAGTCGCTCGCGTGGACCAACGGCGGGGATGATCACACCGTGCCGGTCGATTTCGGCGAGGAACAGGCCGGGCAGGTGGCGCAGGCCGGCTTCTTCGACGGTCTGCCCCGAAAGAGGCCCGCCGGGGTCAACAACCATTTCGACCGTGTAACGCCGCGGGTCGTCGGTGAGGCTGATCGCCGGCTTGCGGTCCGGAAGCAGCCATTTCGTCGCGAAGAGCAGGTACGCCAGGCCGCTCAGCGCGAGAGGCACACCGATCCACGCCAGTTCAAACATCCCCAGCGGTGCGAAACCTTCGATGTCGCGGCGGGCAATCTCGTTGTTGATCAGCAGGTTCGTGCTCGTACCGATCAGGGTGCAGAGGCCACCAAACGTCGCGGCGTAGCTCAGTGGCAGAAACAGGTGCGACGGGCTGAAGCGGAACTTCTTGCACAGGTCCGTCACGACAGGCAGGAACATCGCAACGACGGGTGTGTTATTGAGAAACGCACTGAGTGCCGCGACGGGCGGTAGCAGTTGCAACTGAGCCCGCCTCAGTGTTTCCGGGCGTCCCATCAGTGGCTGCGTCACGAGCGTCATCGCTCCCGTCTGAGTCAGCCCGGCGACGACCACAAACAACGCCCCAACCGTCAGCAGCCCCTTGGAACCGAATCCGGCAACCGCAGCCCCCGGTGTCGGTAACAGTTGTGATCCGCTGAGTTCACCGACGAGGACCATAACTGTCAGCGCCGCCAGCACCAGCAGGTCAGACGGAGCCCAGTTTCTCGCCAGAGCAACGATCAGCACGACGACAACCGCAACCGCGAAACAGGCTTCCCAGGTTTCAAATGGCATGACGGCGGTTTCTGCAGAGCGGAGTTGGGGACCGTGGTGAATCTTATTCGGCACTGAGAACCCGACAAGGAAGCCGACGACGGCGTTCGACGACTGATCGCGGCGTGTCACATACCCGAGCCCACCGAGCCTAATTTCTGCCCTCGGAGAAACCCACATGCATCAAGAGCGACTTGTCATCCGTTGAGTCTGCCTGGACACTCGGCACTGTTCATCACACCAGACCAGACAGCGAGATCCCGTATGAGACGCTTCCAACTGCGAATCGCCCTTTTCGGAATTGCTCTCTCTGCCGTTCCGCGACTGGCTCACGCCGGAATGCCGAGCGTCACTCTGACCGATTTCGCGAGGATGCGGCTGGATGCGATTTCCTTCTTTCTGATGGTGCTGCTGCTGTGTGCGTGGGGTGTGAAGGGGCTGTGGAACTCATTCCGCACCGAGTTCCCGAAGCTGCCCCGCATCAGTTACCGACGGTCGCTGGTGCTGACGACTCTGTGGGGCCTGCTGTTTGTCATCGTCCTGACGATGATCTCCGGAGCCCGCGAACTGATGACTCCCGGAGCGTGGCGGAAGGACGGTTTCACATACGCTCTGGAAGAGCAGGAGCTGCCGCCGCTGAAACCTGCACGTGACGTCGACACGCCGACGCGGGAAGACAAGCTGCGGTTGCTGGGCGCTGAACTGCTCCGCTACGCAATCCGCCACCAAGGCCGCTTTCCAAGCGAACGTGACGCTCGCGAGCTGATCGCCGCCGAGTTCTGGCAACTGCCCGAGATGCCGGCCACAAAGTACCTGTACCTCGAAGAACGCAACGCCGAAGTCGATAGCCTGCTCGCCTGGGAACCCGCCGTCTTCGGCGACACGCCCCTCGGCCTGTTCACCAGCGGTGAAGTTCGACGCGTCTCGCGTGATGAAATCTCGGCGGCGCGACACGCGGAAGTAGCAACAACGGGTGGCGCAGCGACTGACGAATCAGTCTCGGTTGTTGGTGAGGTGCAGTGATGGATTGCGAATGCGGCGGCGGCGACCCTGGCAGCGGACATGTTGTGCTGGAACAAAAAGCAGACCCAGTTTCACGACTGGCGACCACAGTCCTGGAAGTCTTCATCGCTCTGGTTGTCGCAGTGGTGCTTCTTGAATTATCTGTCGGCTCATTCTTTGTAACTGAGGCCCTTGGCCGTGTGTGTTTCGGCTGGATCGGTTTCCTGCGACGCGTCGTACCTCAGACCACAGTTCCGAGGGGAGGGATCGTCTCTGCCCTGACGCTCATGATAGTGGCTATCGTTTTGCTGCGTGTTCTGCAATTTCGCCGGAAGCCCTTGTTCGACACTTCTGCTGAGGCTTCGCATCACCATGACGGAGCCGCGTCATGCAGAGGAACGTGGGCGGTGCGAGTCCTTCTGGCAACGATGCTGCTGTTTCCGGCGGGCATGGCGTTTACCGGCTTTTGCCGAAGCGTCGTGTGGTTCGCTGCAACTGACTCGGCCATGCGGCATTCTGGTCGAGAAGCAGCCGCTCGCAGTCATGCGAAAAACCAACTGAAGCACGTCGGGCTGAGCATGCACATCTTCCATGAGGAACACGGCGAGTTCCCTGGCGGTGGAACGTTCAGCGAGTCCGGTGAGGGGCTACACAGTTGGGCTACGTCACTGCTGCCGTACATGCAGGACGACGAACTCGTTGCGTTGCATAAGTCGCTGAAGACAGATCAGGCATGGGATTCAGTGGTCAACGCGAACCAGATGCGGACGCTAATTCCAGGGTTGATCGGTCCGTCGATGCCGAAGGCCACCTGGGCAGACGACCGAGGGTTTGCGGCGACTCACTTCTCGGCAAACTCGTGGCTTATGGGGCCGAATTCGTCGCTGGCGATTCGTGACATCAGGGACGGAACCACGAACACACTCATGGTTGGGCAGATTCGCGATCAGATTCCGGCATGGGGCGATCCCGTCAACTGGCGGGATCCGACACGGCGGCTGAATTCACCGGGAGCGTTCGGGTCGATGCACATCGGCGTCGTGCAGTTCCTACTGGCCGACGGCAGCGTTCGAGCGATCAGCGAGAATATCGACGCGACGACCATGCGAGCGATCTCCAGTCCCGACGGTGGCGAACCAGTGGGGGCGTTCTGATGACGACGGAAGCTGGCCCTTCAGAGAATTCGGCAATGGATGATCAGGCTGAGACCGAACTCATCCACATCGAGCCGTCGTCTCGCAAGGGTGGTTGTCGAATGATTGGCTGCCTGTTCTTGTTTGGTGGCTTTTTCTGCCTCATTCTGGCCAGCAGCCTCTGGATGGTCGTCCTTCCGCTGCTCGAGCCACCCTGGCGACTTGCAACTGGCTGGTGGTCGTTCCTGAACCGCTGGCGGAGTACTGGCGGCGCGGTCGTCTGGAGCGACCTCGCTCTCGCGAGCGTGCTTCTGGCGGCTCTGACCGCAGGGAGCCACTGGCTCGCACGCTGGATTGCCCGTCATCAAGAAGTCGCTTCGTGGAAGTTCAGGACCACGGCGAAATCTGTTGGAGCGGTATTGGCGGTCTCACTGGCAGGGATTGCCTTGCT
>JAPOLP010000473.1 GCA_029977045.1 Planctomycetota bacterium | reverse complement strand
TCTCGGTTACGCGGACCGGCGAATCGCGGAACTGGGAAAGCAGGTAGGATTCCCACCTATTCTCCTGTCCAAACCGCTGGGTGCTTTTGCCGAACGGACAGGCCGGTTCGTTCACGGGTTCCAGAACACGGTCCCCGGGCAGGGCCACTGGAATGAGGACGGACACCGCGAAGCCGCCCTCGCCTGCACTGCCGCGCTGCTGCAACTTGCAGTCTCGCGATCCGAGCCGAAGCCTCGCTGAGAGGTGCAGAACTCCGCCTTGGATTTCGCTTTTCCTGCCTGCAGCAGAAGCGAGGTCTCAGCCACAGAAAACGACACATTGAGTGAATTCGAGGGCTGATCCACGAGCCCTCGCGATGGCACTTATCAGAGTGCGCTGTCGACCGCGTCGCCGTGCCGCCATCCTTTTCAGGCTCGGGTGGCTTCCCGACCGACGGCCAGAATCTCGCGAATGACCGGATCGGCGAGCGTATCGGCGACGAAGTGCGAGACGTCGAACGAGTGATGCTGGCTGTGTTCGTGCGGCACCGAAACGACGAACGCTCCAGAGGCCGCCGCCGCCCGGCTGCCGGTTTCGCTGTCCTCGAAGACCAGCATCTCGCGCGGATCTACACCGTGACGGCTGGCGGCGGTCAGGTAGATCTCCGGATGCGGCTTGCCCTGCTGAACGTCCTCGGCGGTCAGAGTGAAGTCGAATCGCGGTTCGAGATCGAAACGGCCCAGCAGTTCGTCGAGGAACCGTCGCGGACTGGATGTCGCCACCGCTTTCGGCACGCCGAGCGATTCCAGCAGGTCGAACATCGCGAACACGCCCGGCATCGGTTCGAGATGCTCGTCCAGCAGAGCCAGAAACCGGTCGCGAGCCTCCTCGTGCAGCGTCTGGGGCGAGTCATCCAGACTCAGCATCTCCCGCATGATGACGAAGCCCTCGGGTGGTCGACGCCCCATCATCTGCTTGAGCAACTCCGCCGGCATCTCCCGCCCGCGAGCCGCCAGCATCTGTTCGGCGGCGATCGCGAAAACATGTTCGGTGTTAAAGATCAGACCATCGAGGTCAAAGGCAACGGCACGAATCGGGTGTTCGGGAATTGAGGCGGGCATCGAGTGACTGCGTTTCAGCGACGGAAAGTGACGATTGAGCCCGCCGTTCTATTCCGTCTGCGGAAGCCGTCAAGCCGCAGCGTCTGAAATCCAGACCTTCTTCAAACACAGGCTGTGTCTCATCCGCAGGACACGCCCTTTCAGCACCGCCACAGAATCGAAACGCGACTGCCGCCGACCGCCCGAAAAAAAGGCTTTATGTCCACATGGTCGAGCGACTACTCCGATATCGAGCCGACGTCAACTGCGTCTGCTGGCTTGGATCGATTCGAATATTTCGATGGTTGAGGTGAGCATTTCAACTCGGTTATGTTCGGATTGGCCAGCAGGCGCCTTACCCAACCATTCAGCACCGTCTTCTCACTGAATGGCCACTCGTCCAGACGCAATCGATGACATAGCAGGACTCCGCCAGAAGTTCCCGCTAACACCCGAATTTCCAGGAAGACTGCGACGCCTGGGCGATACAGGCAACCGCCGGCGACTACTTTTTTTACTCATATTTCTCCGGGCTTCCCCATGCTGAACAACTGGCTGCAGAGATTTTCTACGCGAATCCAGACCCAGAACCGACTTCGACAACACCGGAAATCCAAACGGATTGGAACTCGGCGCGACGTCCCGGGTGACATTTTCCGCTTTTCGGAACTGCTTGAAGCCAGACTGATGCTGGCCGCCGATTACGGCGACGCTCCAGACACCGGAGCCGGGACGGCGGTGGGTAACTATCAGACTGTCGTTGGAGACAGCGGGCCGAGCCACAACATCGACTCGACGTCAACAACTCTGTTTCTCGGAGCCGGTGTCGACGGAGACAGCGGCACGCTGCAGAACGCACGAGCCAACGCCGACGATGTCGATTCCGCATTGCCGGATGACGAAGACGGCGTCCTGTACCCGCAGCAGGACCTGCTGGGCACGATCGGCGCGCAGCCAACAATCACGCTGCTGGTCACCAACACAACCGGCAGCGACGCAATCCTGTCCGGCTGGATCGACTACAACCAGGACGGCGTCTTCGACAACGCCACCGAACGCGCCCAGGCGACGGTCTCCACCGGAACGACAGACGGTCGGGTCACGCTGACATTCCCGTCAATTCCCATTGGGTCCTTCGGTCAAACGTACACAAGATTCCGCCTGAGCACGGACTCCGCTGCCGACAACGCCACGGGCCCAGCCACTGATGGCGAAGTCGAGGATCACCGGTTTCAGATTTACCGGCCAATCACCGTTCCCAACCCCGATTTTGTCCTCGATTACGAGAAACTCGGAGATGGAGCAGGCGGCATCCCCATGGGGACGCTCAGTAATGGCGAGAGATTCGGAGCTGCAGTTATTTCGTTGGGAGACATTGATGGCGACGGCGTGCCAGACCTGGCGGCGAGTTCGTCGAACGATCACAACGGCGATGCTGGCGAAGGAGCAGTATTCATCCTGTTCATGAACGCCGACGGCACGGTGAAGAGTCAGGTGAAGATCAGCGATGGGCTTGGTGGGCTGGCTGGTGGAACGCTGGGAGTCAGCGATGGGTTTGGCCTCTCACTTGCAGCGTTAGGTGATCTGGATGGTGATGGAATTGGTGACCTCGCCGTCGGAGCGTTGCTTAGTACAACCGGGACATATCGCGGGGCAGTGTATGTGCTGCTTTTAAACGCGGATGGCACGGTGAAGAGTCAGCAGAAGATCAGCGATGGAGCCGGTGGAGTACCGGCAGATACGTTTGATGACCTGGATGGTTTTGGGCACTCAATCTCGAACCTGGGTGACCTTGATGGTGACGGAGTTGTGGACCTCGCCGTCGGAGCATTCAACGACGAAAACGGTGATGCGAGCGAAGGTGCTGTCTACATATTGATGTTGAATTCCAACGGTACGGTAAAGTCGTATCAAAAAGTCAGTGACGGATTGGGGGGGCTATCCAGCGGAATTCTGAGCGCCGGTGACAGATTTGGAGAATCTGTGGCGACCGTCGGCGACCTGAACGGCGACGGCATCGTCGATCTGGCGGTTGGGGCACCGAACGCCGAGAACAATCACCTCAATGAAGGAGCCGTCTTCGTTCTGTTTCTTAACGCTGATGGCACCGTGATGTCGGAGCAGAAAATCAGTGACGGCCTTGGGGGGTTGCAGGCTTCCACACTCGACCAGTTCGATGATTTTGGAAGTTCGCTGGGGGCGGCAGGTGACCTTGACGGTGATGGTGTTCACGACCTTCTCGTGGGAGCCCGGTCTGACGACAACGGGGACGCGATCGAAGGGGCATTTTATGTCCTGCTGCTCAAC
This sequence comes from Planctomycetota bacterium, assembly GCA_029977045.1. Taxonomy (GTDB): domain Bacteria; phylum Planctomycetota; class Planctomycetia; order Planctomycetales; family Planctomycetaceae; genus JAPOLP01. The sequence goes on along the minus strand of JAPOLP010000473.1, from coordinate 1,929 downwards.
GCCGATGGAACTGTCAAGCAACAGCAGAAAGTCAGCGACGGACTAGGAGGGCTGCCTGTTGGGCTTCTGGATTCGACAGACAGATTTGGAGGCGCCGTCTCAGTTACTGGTGATCTTGATGGCGATGGGATCAATGAGCTTGCCATCGGTGCGTATCTGGACGGAACAGGCGGTGCAAACCAGGGCGCTCTTTACATTCTGTTTATTGGACAGGAAACACAAGCGCCAAGCACCGTCTCGTTTACGCGCCAGACTCCTGCGGGGACGCCGACGAGCGAGGACGTACTCGTTTTTCGAGCGACGTTCAGCGAGGCCGTCGCCGGCGTTGATGCCGCCGACTTCGTGGTCAACGGAACGACGACAGCCACAGTCACGAACGTCTCAGCGGTCAGTGTGTCTGAGTACGACGTCACAGTCTCGGGCGGCGACCTCGCAAACTTCAATGGAACCGTCGGACTCGACCTCGCGGCTTCTGCGACCATTACAGACCTGTCCGGAAACGCACTGCCCAACACCGAGCCAGCAACCGACGAAACGTTTGTTGTTGATAACTCACAGCTGCGCGCTTCCCGGGATGGGGCGAACAACTTCGTTATCGCCGGCAATGGCGATGCAACGGACGACGCGTTGGTGATTTCCCAAACGGGTGCGAACACCGTCAGCATTGAACTCAGCGGGGGCGGTGTCTTAGGCGATGGCGGGGTCACGGGAGTCAGCGGCGGCGGCACCAGCACGCTGACGGTCGACCTCACTCAGTTTGCGGGCTCGCAGATCATCATCAACGCGGGCGACGGTGACGACACGTTGACGATCGACTTTGGTGACGGCTCATTCCCGTTTTCAAAGCAGATCGTCTTTAACGGCGAGGGGCAAAACTCTTCGCCCAACGGAGACACACTCGCCCTGACGGGAACTGGCACTTTCGCGGACGCCACGTTCGGTTTCACGAACGAGCACGACGGGACGATCACCGTCACCGGCAGCCAGACGATCACGTACACCGGTCTGGAGCCGATCACGTCGAACATCACCGCGACGAACGTGACGCTCAACTACAGCACGGTCTCCGAAACGATCACTGTCATCGACGCCGGCAGCGGCCAGACGACTGTCGATTCCGATGTCGCCGGTGAGACCATCACATTCAACAATCCAACCGGCACGCTGACGATCAACGCGGGTAACACGGGCGATGACACGATTGATGTTGCCGGCCTGGCGGCCAGTTATCCGGCACACATCGTGATCGACGGCCAGGGAGGCAGTGACACGATCAACGTCTCCGGTCCGGTCTCGACAAACGCTGCCAGCGTCGGTCTGACTGCCGAACTTGTCCAGGTGGATGCCGCGGTCTCGACCGGCAGCGGGAACGTGGACGTCACTTCCGCCACGTTGAACATCAACGCCTCGATCAGTTCCGGTGGCGGAGATGTGAGTCTCTCGTCCGATGGCGACATCACCGTCAGCGGAACCGTCGACTCAGCAGGCGGGCAGTTAACCGTCACCGCAGACGCCGATGGCGACGGCAATGGAACACTCACACTGCTCGACGCCGTGCCCGGCACCTGGAGTACGCAGGTCGTCGACCCCGACGGCATCGGCAGTTTTTCCAACACCTCAGTTGCCGTTGTCGACGGAACGCCAGCCATCAGTTACTCCGATGTGACAAATGAGCTTCTCAAATTTACACGAAATTCCGCAGCCGATGGCACTGGCGTATGGACGACGGTCACGGTCGACACAACAGGCTATTACGCATCACTCGAAATCGTGGATGGAAACCCGGCGATCAGCTACCTGGATGCGGTCAATGAGATTGGAGTCCGTAGCAGGGCCAGCGCGCACTTTGGGCAGGGGAGGCAGGCTGGATGGCTGGCGCTCTTTTGTGGTGCGTGCTACAAGCTCGTGAGTGGTGCGTCAGCATGAGGC
>JAPOLP010001174.1 GCA_029977045.1 Planctomycetota bacterium | reverse complement strand
GGGCAATGTTTGTTGGTGGGGTAGGGCGGAGGAGTACAGGGCGCAGGGCCAACCGGCAGAAAGATGCGGGGGTGACCGAACAGGAAATCCGCTCGGCTATCGACGGTTACCAGAAGATGTGTAACTACAACTACTGGAGAACCCGTTCTCAGGCTGAGGCCGATGAATCGACCGGCACGGCGGAAGCTCACCGTCTGATTTACGAAGGCGAACTGAAACTGCGATCCGGAAACCCGGACGAGGCCCGTGACATGCTCGTTCGCGGCATGGCCAGGTTCGCGAAGCTCATTGAGGAATATCCGGATCTGCGGGAAGAGGACCAGACCGTCGAGGAAGGGGTATGGGCCGTGCTCCTGTGGACAAAGTGCCTGGAGCTGGTGGGAGAGCCGATTCCTGCAAGCTTCCCGCTGAAAGCCATGTGGGACAAGTACCAGGCACTTCTGCCGGAACTCCAGCAGCGTTACAGCCGCGGCGACTGATCGCTCAGGCCGCACTGCTTCAGACACGGATGCTCAAAGACATGCACCGGATTGCCGAACGGATCGACGCCATTCTGTTTGACTATGGCAACACGTTGATCGAGTTCGGCCCGGAGCAGGTCGATAGTTGCGACCGGGCTCTGTCAGCCGAGCTGACGACAATGTTCGGCCCGCACGACTTCGCGAAGCTGAATGAGATCCAGCATCGCGAGCGACGGGCGCCGTACTCGGGCGAGTTCCTCGAAAACGATCTGGTCACGGTCACACGCGACCTGATCCGTGCGTTGTTCGACGTCGAAGCCACGACGCAGCAGCTCGAACATCTGCTTGACGTGCGCTTTCACGCGATGACGTCAGCGGTTGCTGTCGAGTCCTCTGTTCAGCAACTGCTCGAAGAACTGCACGACCGGTATCGTCTGGGACTGATCTCGAATTACCCCTGCGCCCGCTCGATCAACCACAGCCTCGCCCAGCATCACCTCAATCAGTGGTTCGAGGTAATCGTTGTCTCCGGTGACGTTGGCCGCGTCAAACCGCACCCGCTGATCTTCGAGCAGGCCGTCATGGCGATGCAGCTCGATCCGCAGCGCACACTGTTCGTCGGCGACAACTGGCTCGGCGACATCCAGGGCGCCAAACGCTGCGGCATGAAAGCCGTCTGGACGAAGCAGTTCGTCCCGTACGAGAAATTCGACGCCGAACCCGACCACTTCGATGCCGACTTCGTCATCGAGCACCTCGACGAACTGCGTGGCCTGCTCTGATATCCCGGTCTGATTCGATACGATTCGCTCTCGTCTGATCCCCTCGTCGGTTGCAGCACGGCATTGATCTGCGGTAACTCGCTGCTGCAGTCATCAGGGCGACAGGATGGCTCGTGACGGAGCGACTCTGAATGGCAGTGGATGTCTACGAAGCGGCGCGGTTTGAATCGCTGTGGGAGCGGTTTGAGTCGGTTGTTGCTGCGCCGCTGGATGATCCGCTGGGCGTCGAGACCGTCGTCGTCCCTGGATGTGGCTGGTCGAGCTGGATGGCGCGGCGGCTGGCGGTGAGCCTCGGATGCTGGAGCGGTTTTCGGTGCCTGTCCGCCGGGCAGTGGATGTCTGAGACGCTCGAAACTCTGCTCGGTCCGGAACTAGCGCCGCGGCGCGAGTCCGATGCGCTGACCTGGTTCGTCGCCAGCGAACTGCCCGGTCTGCTTGACGACGACGACTTTGCTCCCGTGCGAGGATACCTCTACCGCGACGGAGCGGGCCAGGACGCGCAGCGGTTGATCGACCTC
>JAPOLP010000395.1 GCA_029977045.1 Planctomycetota bacterium | reverse complement strand
TGGTCGCGCGAAGAAGTCGACCGCCGGCTGCAGGAAATGATGAAAGGCATTCACGACAAGTGCGTTGACTACGGTCGCGAAGAAGACGGCTACATCAATTATGTGAACGGAGCCAACATCGCCGGCTTCGTCAAAGTCGCCGACGCCATGCTCGCGTACGGAATCGTCTGAGGGCGCTGATCCAGCACAAGGTCTCACGCCCAAAGAAATTGCTTTGTTAGCCCAGTCGTTTACGTCGGGGTTGAAGACGCCAACCATCGAATCAGTTCTCTGCCTGCTGCCGACGCGAAGTGTCGGCAGCAGGCAGAGAACTCGACAAAGAGAACTTGACCACTGTAACCCAGTGCTGAAGCACTGGGCTAAATGGAAAGACTCCCATGAAAGCGTCCGACCTGTTCGTGAAGTGCCTGGAAGCGGAAGGCATCGAGCTGATCTTTGGCGTGCCGGGCGAAGAGAACGCTGACTTCATGATCTCGCTGGAAGACTCGGAGAAGATCCGTTTCATCCTGACGCGGCATGAGCAGGGAGCGGCGTTCATGGCCGAGGTTTACGGTCGACTGACCGGAACCCCTGCTGGTTGCCTGGGCACACTGGGACCTGGAGCGACAAACCTGATCACCGGCGTTGCCGATGCGAACATGGACCGCGCTCCGATGCTGGTCCTGACGGGGCAGGGGAGTTCGGAGCGACTCCATAAAGAGTCGCATCAGGTGATGGACGTTGTGTCGATGTTCCGGCCCGTCACCAAGTGGGCTCAGATGGTTTATCACGCGGACAATATCCCGGAGATCGTCCGCAAGGCTGTCCGTCTGGCTCGAACGGAAAAACCCGGTGCCTGCCTGATCGAACTTCCCGAAGACATCGCCGAACGTGAGACGTCCGTTGTTCCCATCGAGCCGCGCCGGTTCCGACGCCCGGTCGCCGACGACAAGATCGTCAACCGCGCGTGGGAAGCGATCAAATCAGCGAAGCGACCGATCATCCTGGCCGGCAATGGCTGTATCCGACGCCGGGCCAGCAAGCAGTTGCGAATGTTCGTCGAGAAGACCGGCATCTTCGTGCTCAACACGATGATGGCCAAAGGGGCGCTCGACATGGACGACCCGCACTGCGGCTTCACCATCGGTCTGGGAGCGAAGGACGTCCCCGCCGTCGCGATCGAACAGGCGGACCTCGTCATCTCGTTGGGGTATGACATGGTCGAGTACCACCCCAAGCTCTGGAATCCGGCGGGCTCACACCGCATCGTCCACTGCGACTTTATCCCGTCGGAAATCGACGAGGACTACCGGATCGAAGTTGAAGTTGTCGGCGACCTCGCCCACACGCTGTGGATGCTCAACGAACGTGTTGATGCTCATGGACCGGAGAATCTGGACTTCGATCATTCGCACGGAGAAACGTGTCGCCGCAAGATGCTCGCCGAATTTGAGGCTCACAAGGACGACGCGACCGAAGGCAAAATCCGTCCGCAGAAGGCTCTGTGGGATGCGCGTCAGGTGCTCGGCCCGAACGATCTGCTGCTATCCGACGTCGGCGCCCACAAGATGTGGATCGCGCGGTATTACCAGTGCCACGAACCGAATACCTGCCTGATTCCCAACGGCTTCTGCTCGATGGGCTTCGCGCTGCCAGGTGCCATCGCGGCTCACTTTGTCGATCCCAGCCGACGAATCATGGCGATCTGCGGCGACGCTGGATTTCTGATGAACGTTCAGGAAATGGAAACCGCCCGGCGCTACAACTCAAACATCACCGTGATGATCTGGGAAGACCACGCTTACGGACTTATCGCCTGGAAGCAGCAGAACACGTTCGGACGGCACACCGACCTGTCGTTTGGTAATCCCGACTTCGTCAAACTTGCTGAGGCATTCGGCTGGAACGGCTACCGGTGCGAAAACGCCGCCGATCTGCAGGCGACTCTGGAAGAATCCTTCCTGGCGGAAGGCCCGAGCCTCGTCGTGATCGCGATCGATTACGAGGAAAACGGCATCCTGACCAAACGCATGGGTGAACTGACCGCGTCGATCTGAGCCGTGTGTCAGAGTGCCGTCCTGGTCGACTATGCTTGCACCGCTTCAGGTAACCGGCCTGAGACTTTTTCCGCGCGATGCTGGAACGACCTTGAGCCGTTTCGCCGAACGGCGTTCGGGTTTGCCTGTGGCACAACGGCAATCGCTGACGACGAACTGCTTTGCGGCTCAGCTCCCCGGACGGACTTCTGATGACGAACGCTTCACAGACAAACTGGTACTGCAGGGATGTGGAGCAGGTCCTTGCTGAACTACAGAGCAATGCGGGCAGCGGCCTGTCGAATGCACAGGCCAGCGAGCGGCTGGAGCAGTACGGCCCCAACGAACTGATTGACACCGGCAGTCGTAGTCCGCTGCTCATTCTGTGGGAACAGTTCGCCAGCTCGATGATTCTGCTGCTGGTCGTCGCAGCAGGTGTCTCGGTGATGCTCGACGAAGTTCGAGACGCACTCGCAATCGTGTGCATCATCGTGCTGAACGCGATCCTTGGTTTCGTGCAGGACTATCGAGCTGAAAAAGCTCTCGCGGCATTGAAGAAGTTAAGCGTGCCGCTTGTTCGCGTTCGGCGGGACGGCACGGTTTCTGAGATCGCTTCGACGGACCTCGTGCCCGGTGATGTCGTTCTGCTGGAAGCGGGTAATTCCGTGCCTGCCGATTGCCGGTTACTCGAATCGTCGAGCCTGAAGGCGCAGGAAGCTGCACTGACCGGCGAGTCCGACTCGGTCGAGAAGCAGATCGACTCGCTTGCTGACGAGCAGGCTCCGCTGGGTGACCGCTTCAACATGGTCTGGATGGGCACGGCGATCACGTATGGCCGGGGAACGGCACTTGTCGTTTCGACCGGGATGAGTACCGAACTGGGGCGCATCGCCAGCTCGCTGCGAAACGTCCGCCCGGAACCGACTCCGCTGCAGAAGAAGCTGGGGCAACTCGGCCGATCGCTGGCCATCGCGGCGGTTGCGATTGTTGCTGTCGTCTTTGCCTTTGGCGTCTATCGTGGAGAAGACACGAAGGTGATGCTGATGACGGCGCTGAGCCTTGCCGTCGCGGTTGTCCCCGAAGGTCTGCCGGCTGTCGCGACTGTCGCTCTGGCACTCGGTGCCCGGAGAATGTTCCAGAAGCAGGCCCTCATTCGCAAACTGCCCGCCGTCGAAACGCTCGGCTCGGTCACGGTCATCTGTTCTGACAAGACGGGCACGCTGACTCAGAACCGCATGGCGGTGACAGTGCTTGACGTCGCCGGCACGAGGCTGGCACTACCTCGACCTGTGGCTGGAAGGCCAGTCGGCACGGAACTCGAAGAGGCAACACTCGCGGCGATCTCAGAACAGTCATCGCTGTCGCTGCTCCTGCTGACAGGCAGCCTGTGCAACGATGCCGAATTGGCCGGCGGAAAAGACGAAGACGGTTCACCGGCCGTCAGTGGCGAACCCACTGAAGCCGCTCTGGTCATCGCCGCCGAACGGGCCGGCATTCGACAGTCTGTTCTTCGCGAACTGTTACCGCGTATCGGCGACGTCCCGTTCGATTCCGATCGCAAACGGATGACGACGATTCATCGCACCGCCGGACAGTCAGAGAAGTCGGGCAACGAAGAGTCGTCGATGACGATGCAAGCGGCGCAGTTGCTGGCACTCGACGAGTCGGACGCGTTTGCGATCTGCAAAGGAGCGGTCAGCAGCGTGCTCGAAGTCTGTAGCGATGTCTGGGCAGATGACGACGTCCGGTCGCTCGATGAGGAATGGCGAGGACGGATCGAAGCGGCAGGCGACGAACTCGCGTCTCAGGGAATGCGAGTACTTGGCTTCGCGTTTCGTCCGCTCGACGACGTGCCGACAACCGGCGACGAAACAGATGCCGAAAAGCAGCTCATCTTCCTCGGCATGATGGCACTGATCGATCCGCCTCGTCCCGAAGTCAAAGAAGCTGTCGTTCGTTGCCGAACAGCCGGAATCAGGCCGGTGATGATTACGGGCGACCACCCGCTGACAGCAGCATACATCGCGAGTGATCTTGGAATTGCCGGCTCGGTCGACAGCGATGGGAAGTCTCCACCGGTGTTGACCGGTCGCGACCTGGCTTCACAGACGGCTGAGGATCTGCGGAGTGTCGTCGAGAACGTCGGCGTCTATTCGCGAGTGGCTCCGACGGACAAGCTGCACATCGTGCAGGCTTTGCAGGCAAACGGCCATGTCGTCGCGATGACCGGTGACGGAGTGAACGATGCTCCGGCACTGCGACAGTCGCACGTCGGCGTCGCGATGGGCATTACGGGGACTGACGTTTCCAAGGAAGCGTCGCAAATGGTGTTGCTTGACGACAACTTCGCGACGATCGTCAACGCCGTCGAGCAGGGCCGAGTCGTCTACGACAACATTCGCAAGTTCATCCGCTACACGATGACCAGCAACGCGGGCGAGATCTGCGTGATGCTCTTCGGGCCGCTATTTGGAATGCCGCTGCCGCTCGTGCCGCTGCAGATTCTGTGGGTGAACCTGGTGACCGACGGCCTGCCGGGGCTGGCTCTGGCGGTCGAACCGGGCGAACGAAACACGATGCGCCGCCCGCCTCGTCCGCCGAATGAGCACGTCCTCGGACGCGGCATGGCTGTTGACATCGTCTGGATCGGGTTGCTGATGGGAGCGGTCTCGCTGTTCGCCGGCTGGTGGTTTCTCGACGACGACAACGCCAGCAAATCGGCGTCAACCTGGCAAACCGCAGTCTTCACCGTCCTGACGCTTTCACAGATGGGCAACGTTCTGGCGATCCGATCCGACCGAGACCTGCTGTTCCGCATCGGCATCTTCTCCAACCCGGCACTCGTCTTTGCGGTCCTGCTGACGCTGGCTCTGCAGCTGGCCGTTATCTACGCCCCACCGCTGCAGACACTGTTTCGCACTGTGGCTCTGAAACCGTCCGAACTCGCCATCTGCCTTGCTCTCAGCGTGATCGTCTTCGCGGCGGTTGAGCTGCGAAAGTGGATCTGCTTCCGCAACGCAGTTTCCGCGTGATAACTCGCGACGGAATCCGACCTGTGGTCAGCGGGCCACCACGCGTGGCCGAGGTCCTGGCAGCACAGCAGATCGAGGAGACAGACCGATGGCGACAAATGAAACCTCTAGAGGCATTGTCCGCTGGGCTGCCCGACTAACTGGTGGGTGCTCGCTCGCGTTTATGCTCTTTTTCGTCGGCGCTCACATCTTTGGTGATAGTCAGGGACCTGCGCCAACTGCGGCCGAATGGGTTGGACTGGCGTTCTTTCCGACCGGCCTCATAGTCGGCCTTGCCATCGCTTTCTTCAGACCGAAAACCGGAGCGCTGACGGCTCTCGCCAGTTTCGCCGCATTTTATGTCTGGCATTTTGCCCGTGCTGGCGACCTGCCTGCTGGGCCGTTCTTCGCACTGCTCACGGCGCCGGCAGTTTTGTTTCTGATCAGCGGCCTGCTCGACGGAAGTGCGACGCCTGACAAGGGCGGGAACAACCGCGAGCCTGGCCCCTCAAATAAACGCCCTGAAGAGCCAGGCTGCGGCCTCGGGACTGCCTCTTAATCACAAACCCGTTGTCGCCGAGAATCGGCAACTGCGGCTACGTTCCAAAGAACCGATGCGGGGTAAAGCTGCCGCGTCCCGCGTTTTCTCGGAACCGTTGCCAGCTTTGAGCGATCCGCGCGTCTTCTTCTTCCTGCAGCAGTTCAGCCAGCCAGTCGTCTGTTTCCTGCATACGTACGCCGAGGATTCCAGCAGCGTTCATCGCGATCTTCCAGGCAACGGGCCGGGACGCCTGCAGCAGTTCGTCGAATCCGGCGCGAGGAACCGCCAGCACTTCGACATCGTC
>JAPOLP010001102.1 GCA_029977045.1 Planctomycetota bacterium | reverse complement strand
TGCCCCATCCCTCGCGAACCGCAGTGAGACAGAAACGCGACCTTCCCGTCCGTCAGCCCGAAGACTTCCGCGACGGACCGAGCGCGATCGTTGTCCTCAACATGCACGACCTCGCATTCGCCGAAGTGGTTACCGCCTCCGTACGACCCCAACTGCGACACCTTGTCGTCGAACCGTCGGATCGTTTCGCAGTCCAGATGCTGCTCCAGCCGGTTCCCCAGTGCGTCGAGCGTTTCGTCATGGCCAACGTGCGCAGCATCTTCGCACCGCTGAGCCCACTCGGACGGAATTCCGATGGCCTCGCAGACGCCGGACGAGGCTCCTTCGATCATCACTCGCCGACCGAGTTCCGGATCAACGTGCCGCGATTTCTTCACGCTCCGCTGGCCCTTCCCTGCTCCGGTCGGAGTCCGATCGCAGATCGCGTTGATCAATGCCCGCCGGACTGGTCGGTCAGCGATCGCGTCTTCCGGCAGGTCAAGCTGCAGCAGGCTCATCGAGCACTTGATGTCGACACCGACCGGCCCCGGATAAACGTGAGTCGGCGACGCCATCACGCACCCCACCGGCGCTCCGTATCCCAGATGCGCGTCCGGATTCAGAACCAGGTCCGTCACTCCCGGAGCCAGCCGCGAATTCACGGCCTGCTGCAGGCACTTGTCATCAAACGTCGCCCGAATCGCTTCCGTCCCGATGACCGTGATCGGCTTTGTGTGTCGAGTCGGCAGAATCGCCGTGGCTTCCCCGGTCGGGATCAGGTTGAAAGTCGCGTCCGTCATGGTCTGTGTTCCTTTTGACTTGAAACTGTTTCGTTTTGACGGGCCGACTCCTTCGCAGTCACTGTGCCAGAGTCTCAAATTCCGCTGCGTGCGGCGCCGCAACTTACGACACTGCAAGGTGTTGCGATCTGCAATGACTGGCTGCGAACCATTTTCAGAGTCGCCGCAGGTCGCCTGTTGATATCCATCTCGCGACTGGTCTAGCATTCTCGCTATGCAACATCGCCCCCTGACAATGGTCGGCCTGCTCGGGTCGAGACTCGACGCAGGCGTCAATGAGAAACGCTGGCAGCGGTGGAGGCCGTCGGTCGCGGCGTGCCAGCATGAGGACCTGCTCGTCAGTCGGTTCGAGCTGATTCATCAGTCAGAGCATTCCGTCCTGGCCGAACGTGTCGCGGCGGATATCGAGTCGGTATCGCCCGAGACCAAAGTCGTTCTGAGGCAGATCGACTTTGACGATCCCTGGGACTTTGAAGAGGTCTACGGAAAGCTGCACGACTTCGCTCGCGGCAGCCGCTTCGATTCCGACCAGTCCGACCTGCTGATTCACATTTCGACGGGCAGCCACGTTCAGCAGATCTGCCTCTTCCTGCTGACCGAGTCGCGGCACCTGCCCGGCCGCCTGCTGCAGACATCGCCGCGGGATACGGACAAGAACAAGGCCAGCCCAACCGGCGTCTACCGGATCATCGATCTCGACCTCTCGAAGTACGACCGCCTGGCGTCACGGTTTGAGGTCGAGCGGACCGAGGGCGTCTCGTTCCTGAAGGCCGGCATCGAGACGCGCAGTGAGAAGTTCAACCGCCTGATCGAACGGATCGAGCAGGTCGCCCTGAACAGCGATGCTCCGATGCTGCTGACCGGTCCGACGGGCGCCGGGAAATCGCAACTTGCCCGCCGCATCTTCGAGCTGAAGAAACACCGTGGTCGGATTAAGGGTGATCTGGTCGAGGTCAACTGCGCCGTCCTGCGCGGCGATCAGGCGATGTCCGCACTGTTCGGCCACGTCAAAGGCGCCTTCACCGGAGCCACGACACAGCGACCGGGACTCCTGAAGACGGCTCACAACGGGTTGCTGTTTCTGGACGAGATCGGCGAGCTGGGTCTCGACGAACAGGCCATGCTGCTGCGAGCCCTCGAAGAGAAACGCTTCCTGCCAGTCGGAGCCGACCGCGATGTCGCGAGCGACTTTCAATTGATCGCGGGCACAAATCGCGATCTGCGCCAGAGTGTGCTTGACGGTCGCTTCCGCGAGGACCTGCTGGCACGGATCAATCTCTGGTCGTTCGAACTGCCAGGATTGGCTGAGCGAAAAGAGGACATCGAGCCCAACATCGCCTACGAACTTGATCGTTTTGCGGGAGCGCACAGTCGCCGCGTCACATTCAACAAGGAAGCCCGCGACGCGTTTCTGCGATTCGCGACCTCCGGCGACGCCGTCTGGGCCGCCAACTTTCGCGACCTGAACGCTGCCATGACGCGTATGGCGACGCTCGCTCCGTCTGG
>JAPOLP010000334.1 GCA_029977045.1 Planctomycetota bacterium | reverse complement strand
GTCGTCGTAGAGGCCGCCGCGATCCGCCGTAATGTTTTCCTGGACCCAGTTGGCCGGGCCGGGCGCGTAATGCGGCGTGAGCGGCATCGGAGCATTCGACTGGTACATCGAACCGGGCGGCCAGGACGTCGGCTGCTCGTGGGCCCCGTACATCTGAGCCTCGCTGCGCGATGCTCCGACGGAAAGTAAGATCACGGCGATCAGACAAACAGAACGGCCAGTCATCGTCATGAGTCCTTCGAGCCTGCCGGTTTCGCCCGTCGACCGGAAAGCCAACGAGCCGGCATCGCAGAGGCAGCGAAACCAGCCGTCGAATCCGGATTCCGAACGCGTTTCCCGCGAAGACACTGCGCGATCCAGATTCGCGCAGGCACTGCGGTCCTCCGGTGTATCGGTTATGCGGGCTGCAGGACTTGTTTCGATTGTGTCATCGGGCGCGAAAAGTTGCGGATTATGCTGACTATGGCGGTTCTCCGGACGCAGACCTGTGTGGCCGCCGGAGATTTCGCGGCTCGTCTGTCCTGGGTCGAGCGTCACGAATCTGTCCAGATGCAAACGGCGGCGGCCAGTCTGTGCTGCTTCAACCATGCCGAAACAATTCGGGGATCGCTGCCGCAACAGCCTGAAACCGCGGCTGATTGACGGCCCATCTGGCAGGCGTCGATGCTTGCGAACGTTGCAGATCTGCACTTGCGGCGGGCGGATTGCCGGGGTGACTAAAACTGTAAAAGTTGCAACCAGCCGGCAGGACGAAGGCTGATTTCTGGCCGTGGCAGAGCAATTCAGAAATCTTCAGGACTCCGCGCTTACCGATCTGCCGCCTGCACCAGAGCAGCGGCCAGGCGTCCGGAATGCGGGGATTTCGCGTCTGAAGTTGCAGACGTGGTACGGCTCAGGGTCGAAGAGCGCGAACCTGGAAGCGACCGCTATCGTCACTGGCGACAACGGAGAACGTCAGGCGGAACGGCGATTGGCACTCTTGTTGCAATGCCATAGTGGCGGCCAGCCGCTTCCGCCGATTCTGGCGGGCTCTTCTCCAAACACTGTTTTGAAAGGCACGACATGCTGACTCCCGGTTTTGAGTACGCCGGGGGCACCACTCTTTGCATGGAGTTTGACATGGACTCCCGTGGAGCGGTCCTCGGTGACACCGAAGGCGAATTTCTGGAAGCGTTCGACGATTGCGCAGCAACCTTTATCGTCGAGAAATGCCGGCTGCAGCCCGAGCATCAATGGCAGCTTCAGACCACGGGAGACATCGTGCTGCAGGTTCTGGACGCTTTGGGCTGTATCGACGGCTCTGTCGACTGCCCGGTGGCCATCAACAGCCTGATCATCCGGACGCACGGCATCATTCGGGAAATCGTTCCCGAGTCGCGCCGCGTGCGCCGTATCCGAATTCGCATCTGAGATTCAGTCGCGATCAGTCTTCCTTCTCGGCGAAACTATTCAGCGTCCGTCAGTGCTTTCGCGTTTTCGACGAAGCCTGCCGGACGCTGATTCTTTCCGGCCTTTGATCCATCACCAAGATCGGCTCGCGCTGACTCGGCCAGGACGAGGAGTCGTTTAACAACGTCTGGATGCTGCGCCGCGACATCAGTTGTCTCGCCAATGTCGACCTTCAGGTCGAACAGTTGAGGCACGAACGGTTTCGGCCCGTCAGGATCCTGCCGAGGTGCGAGGACGCGAAGCTTCCACTGGCCAGACCGGACGCATTCCAGGTTGCGGCGGAAGTAGTAATAGAACGCCTCGTGCGGAGATTCGGCACCCGCGTTGTTAGTCAGCAGCGGCCAGATGTCGCGACCGTCGATGATGCGGACCTGAGCTGGCTTTGTACCCGCCAGCTTCGCGAAGGTCGGCAACCAGTCGATCGACGCAGCCAGTTTGTCGGACGATGCCCCCGCAGGAACTTTGCCCGGCCAGCGAACGACGCAGCAGACTCGCTGCCCGCCTTCAAACGTCGATCCCTTCGCTCCTTTGAGCGGCGCATTGGACGCTCCCCACCGAGTCGCTCCGCCGTTGTCCGATGTGAAGACGACGAGTGTCTTCTCGTCGAGGTCCAGTTCCTTCAGCGTGTCGAACAGCACTCCGGTTGACCAGTCGATCTCTTCGACGGCGTCACCCCATTTGCCGTTCTTTGATTTGCCAGCAAATTGTTCGCTCGCGTACTGCGGCCAGTGCGGCATCGTGTGAGCCAGATAAAGGAAGAAGCGCCGATCTTTGTTCGCCTTCAGGAAGCCAACGACCTCCTTCGTGTAGCGCTGCGTGATCAGTCGCTGGTCGGGTTCCTGCTCGATGACTTCTTCGTTCCGCAAAACCGGCAGTGGCGGATAACGCTTGTCCTTGCGGTCAGTCCAGCCCATGTCGTTTGAGTAAGGAATGCCGAAGTAACTGTCGAAGCCCTGCTTCGTCGGAAGGAACCGAGGCTGATCTCCAAGATGCCACTTTCCGACGATCGCTGTCGCGTAGCCGGCGGACTTGAGCACTTCAGCAATCGTCACTTCATCCGGGTTGAGCCCCTTCTTGCCACGAGGAAACAGAACCCAGGCTCCCGCATGATCCTCGTGCAGGTTGACCCGCCGCGGATAGCAGCCGGTCATCAGTGATGATCGCGACGGACTGCAGACGCCGCTGGTCACGTAAAAGTCCGTCATGCGGATGCCCTCTGCGGCCATCCGATCGATATTCGGCGTCCGGTGCAGTTCCGAACCAAAGCAGCCGATGTCCGCGTATCCGAGATCGTCGCAATTGATGATCACAAAGTTCGGTCGGTCGTCGGCAAAGCTCAGCGAGGCGGAAAAGGCAAGCAGCAGCAGAACAATTCGCAAAGTCATGGCTCGACAGTTTTCGGTTGAGGACAGGATCAAAGAGGTCCGGCGTTTTTAACGTTCTGCCGGGAATGTTGAAAACCGACCGCTGTCTGACGCGGTAACCATGAGATATCGTTGCCCCAGCGGATACAACGATGCGCTGAAACCTGAAGACAGAATGCGGTTGATGAGGACCTGCGATGTTCGACGAACACGACTTCGACGACGACGAATTCTCCGGCGGCGTCTTTGCGCAGGAAATCGACGGTGGCCGAGCCGGTGCTTACATCCGTCTGGGCGATCGGGGAATCCGAGCCCGCACAAGTGACGGTCGCGATTTCGTTGTTCCGTACGAAGACTGTCGGCTGGAAATGGGAGGAGCCAGCGGGCGAATGCTGTTTTGCCGAACGAGTGACCGGTCACTGACGATATTCACCGAGGACCGAAAGTTTCCGACCGCTCTGCAGCGAGCCTCGTCCGGAGGGCTGTTCGAGCAGGTCGAAAAGATCCTCGCTGCGGGACGCAGTCGGCACCGACGCAATTTGCTGCTGGGCTGGGGACTCGTCGGTGCCGTGCTGGCGTGCCTCGTTGGCGGTTACTTCGCACTCGTCTGGGGTGCTCGCGCCGCAGTCGTCGCTGTTCCGTTTTCCGTCGACGAGAAGATTGGCGAAACGGTTACGCCGTCAGTCATCCAGGAGTTCGGCCATGAACTCAAGGACGACGACGTTGACGCGTTCTTTCAGCAGATTATTGATAAGCTCGCACCGCACACTTCAGTGCCCCAGGCGAAGTTCCGCATCCTGCTGATTGATACTGACGATGTGAACGCGGTCGCGTTACCCGGCGGAACAATCATGGTCTTTCGCGGCTTGATCGACGCCGTTGAAACACCCGAGCAACTGGCGTCGGTCATCGGGCACGAGATGACGCACGTCACGAACCGGCACGCGTTGCGGCGGATCGCTCAGTCAGTTGGCCTGATCGCCGCCTTCGAGATCATGATCGGCGACGTCGGCGGAATCATCGCTCTGGGGGCGGAAGTCTTTCAGCACGCGGCGCTGAGCAGCTATTCGCAAGGCGATGAACACGAAGCGGATCTTGGTGGCGTGCAACTCCTGCATGCAGCAGGCATCGACCCTCGCGCGGCTGCTGAATCTCTCCAGGCAATTCCCCATCTTGAACTGCACGAATCGGTGTCGTGGCTTGTTTCGCATCCCAACACGACTGCCCGTGTCGAAGCGATTGAGGAGCTGATTGCCAGTCTACCTCCGCGTGAATACAGTCCGCTGGACATAAATCTTGAAGATCTGCGAAAGCAAATCGCAGTTGCAGCGGGCCGCGATGCACCCGCGAAAGCCGACGACTCACCTGTTGAGTCTTCAGACGAACCCTCAGACGCTGAATCAGAATGAGCGACCACCTGGCCGCCTGACCTGCGAGGACTGAAATGGAAGCGGAAGTTCGGAACCGTCCGTCGTTTGCCAACATCCATGTGCAGCTGAATCCCGGCGATCGCATCATCGCCGAGGCTGACGCGATGGCGAGCATGAGCAGCAGCATCAGCATGAGCACGAAGTTCAACGGCGGTGCCGTGCAGGCCGTCGTGAAACGCGTGTTC
Organism: Planctomycetota bacterium; assembly: GCA_029977045.1. Classification (GTDB taxonomy): domain Bacteria; phylum Planctomycetota; class Planctomycetia; order Planctomycetales; family Planctomycetaceae; genus JAPOLP01. The sequence goes on along the minus strand of JAPOLP010000334.1, from coordinate 2,065 downwards.
GGCAGCGAGTCGCTGTTCGTCAACGAGTTCACCGCGAACAGCCCCGGTGAAATGGTCATCACACAGCCATTTCCTGGCGACATTGAGTGCATCGAGTTGAAGGGCAACACGATGTTCCTGCAGCCGGGTGCGTTTCTGGCCTGCGAGCCGGGCGTGAATCTCGGACTGGGCTGGGCCGGCATCGCCAGCTTCGTTGGCAAGGAAGGCCTGTTCCGACTGAAAGTCAGCGGGCACGGACGAGTCTGGTTCGGAGCGTACGGCGGCATCTTTATTCGAGAGATCGACAGCGAATACGTCGTCGATACCGGTCACCTGGTTGCCTACGAGCCGACGATCGGCATTCGCATGGGCATGGCCGGCGGAATCTTCTCCAGCTTCTTTGGTGGCGAAGGCCTGGTCACTCGCGTCACCGGCCCCGGTCGCATCTACATGCAGTCCCGCTCGATGGACGGCCTGGCCGCCTGGACCAATTCGCATCTGTGGTAGGCACTCGCCAGCCCGCACGTCACGACGCAGATTCTCTCAATTCAAGACAGGACACCGAACATGCAGTTCGAGATTCTTGCTCAGCCAGCCGCGTCGGTTCTGCGGCTCTCGATGGACGCTGGCGAAGAGCTGACCGCGGAAGTTGGAGCGATGATCGCCATGAGCACCGGCTTCACCGTTGAAACATCCGGTCGCAAGAAAGGCGGCGGTGGCGGGCTGATGAAAGGCCTCAAACGCATGTTCGCGGGCGAGAGCTTCTTCCTGAACCACTTCACCGCGCAGCAGTCGGGGCAGACGCTGTACCTCGGCCCGAAGCTACTCGGCGACATCATGCATCATGACCTCAGCGGAACTCTGATCGTGCAGGGTTCCAGCTGGATGGCTTCCGATCCTGGAATCGATATCGACGCCAGCTGGCAGGGCTTCGGCAAGGCACTCTTCAGCGGCGAATCAATGTTCTGGGTGAAGTGTTCGGGCCACGGCGACCTGTTCCTCAGCAGCTTCGGGGCGATCTACGAGATCGATGTTGATGGCGAATACACCGTCGACACCGGCCACATCGTCGCGTTTGAAGACACGCTGCAGTTCCGCATCGGCAAGGCTGGCGAAAGTCTCATCGGGAGCTTCCTCGGTGGCGAAGGCCTGGTCTGTAAGTTCTCAGGCCAGGGCAAGCTTTACTGTCAGAGCCACAATCCGCCGTCGTTCGGATCGGTGCTTGGGCCCAAGCTCAAGCCGCGCTAAACGTCCTCGACACTGACTTCGTCGCCCACACTCGAATCAACTCTCGACAATTGCCGGACTCGCCATCATGAGCAGCCTTCAATTCGATATCTCCCAGCGACCTGACTTTGGCCTGCTGACCGTACACCTCGAACAAGGCCAGAAGATCTATTCGGAACCAGCGGCCATGGCATCGATGGACCCGACGATCGGCATGAAAGCCGGCTTCAAGGGTGGGCTGGGCAAGACACTCGGCAAGGCGTTCGGCGGCGAGAGCCTCATCATCAACACGTTCACGGCCAACGATGGCCCGGGTGAAGTCGTGTTTGCCCCCGGTGCTCCTGGTGACGTGACGCACTACGAACTCGATAGGAGTTCGCTGTATCTGCAGCGAGGTGCCTTCATGTGCCATTCGGAGTGCATCGAGCTGACCGGTAAGTGGCAGGGTGCCAAAGGCTTCTTCAGTGGCAAGGGTCTGGTTCTGCTCAAAGCTGAAGGCTCGGGCGATCTGTTCTTCAACTCGTACGGAGCGATTCTGGAAGTCGACGTCACCGATGAGTACATCGTTGATACCAGCTACGTGGTCGCGTTCGAGGAAACGCTGGACTACTCAGTCTCCGTGCTGCCTGGTCTAAAGGTTGGTGGCAAGTTGAAGAGCTTCCTGTTCGGCGGCGAAGGCCTGGTTGTTCGCTATCGAGGACAGGGCCGCGTCTGGATTCAGACCCGCGCCGTCAACCCGTTCCTCAGCTGGGTCCACCCGTTCCGCCCGGCGAAGTGCCGCGACTCGGCAAACGCCACCTGATGGGCGGCTGCCCGCTCGGCGACGATGGCGATTTCCTCGTCGGTATCGGCGGCAAAG
>JAPOLP010000721.1 GCA_029977045.1 Planctomycetota bacterium | reverse complement strand
CAAGCAGCCGGGCGTTATCGCGCGGGGGCAGCCCGATCGTTGGTTCGTCAAGGACGTACGTGACGCCGGTCAGTGCCCGACCAATCTGTCCGGCCAGGCGGATGCGCTGCGTCTCGCCGCCGGACAGCGTCGGCAGTGACCGGCTGAGCGTCAGGTAGTCGAGGCCAACGTCGACGAGAAACGACAACCGATGCCGCGCTTCGTCGAGCAGGTCCCCGGCGATCTTGCGGTCGTTACCGGTCAGCTTGATCTTCTGCAGAAACGCGCGTGCGTCGTTGAGCGGCATCTCGCAAAGCTGCTGCAGCGTGAGTTTCTGGAACCGAACCGCCGCCGCATCATCCCGCAGCCGCGAGCCGTCACACGCCGGGCAGGGAATCTCGCCAACAAGTTCCGAGAGTTGTCGCCGGTGCGAGTAAGAAACCCGCGAGGCCTCTTCCAGAGCCGGGAACAGGCCTTTGAATTGAAAGCGAAACGAAGAAGCTACTGCGGAACCCTGATCGGCGCCTTCCATTCCGCACTCCGCATTCCGCACTCCGCACTCAAACCACCAGTCTCCGGTTCCGTAAAGAATCGCTCGCCGATGAACCGGGTCGAGCTGTGCAAACGGAACGTCGAGTTGGATGCCGATTGTGTCGGCCATCGACTGCAGCATCGCTCGGAAGACGGGAGTCGTCTGCGGATCAGGCCAGACGGCAATCGCGGCATCGAGGATTGAGCGTTGCGGATCGCTGATCAGAACGGTCAGGTCAGTTCCCTGCTGCGTGCCGATGCCCTCGCAGTCGCTGCACCAGCCGAGTGGGCTGTTGAAGCTGAAGTTGTTCGGCGTCAGTTCCTCGAAACTGCGACCGCACGATTCGCAGGCACGGAACAGCGAGTACGACTCGACCTTCCAGTCAGACTCTTCGCGACCATCCTCGACAACGGCAACGCGCATGACGCCGTGCCCGAGTTCGAGCGCCGTCTCGACCGAGTCAGCGATTCGGGATCGCTGGTTTGCTCGAACAGTCGCGCGATCGACGACGACTTCGACGTTGTGCTTCCGCTTGCGATCGATGTCGGGAACTTCCTCGATCCGGTACGTCTGCCCGTCGATGCGGACGCGCGCGAAACCCTGCTCGCGGAGATTCTCCCACAGCCGTTCGTAAGCCTGCCCGACTCGGACTTCCTGCGGGGCGAGCAGCAACAGTCGCGTGCCGTCGTCGAGACTCAGCAGCCGTTCGATGACTTCGTCGGTCGTCTGTGTAGAAACCGGCGTCAGGCATTCCGGGCAGTGCTGAGCTCCCAGGCGGCACCACATAATCCGCAGGTAATCGTAAATCTCGGTGACCGTGCCGATGGTCGATCGCGGCGTCGAACCAACCGATTTCTGCTCGATCGCAATCGAGGGCTGCAGGCCGTGAATGTGTTCGACCTTTGGCTTCGGCATCTGGCCGAGAAACTGCCGGGCGTACGCCGAGAGTGACTCGACGTACCGCCGCTGCCCTTCAGCATACAGCGTGTCCATCGCCAGCGACGTCTTGCCACTGCCGCTCGGCCCGCAGAAGACGTTCATCTTCTCGCGAGGAATCGACAGGTCGACACTTTGCAGATTGTGTTGCGCTGCGCCGCGAACCGAGATCTCCGTCAGCGGGCCGGCACCTGTGGGACGAGGGATCGCACTCTGCCAGCGTTCCGCTTCCGCTGTCTTATCTTCGGCGAGCTTGCCGCGGCGCTTCTTCCGTTTGGTCCCTAAAATCGGTGCGAGCGCCGCTCCTGTGTACGAGTCCGAGTTCGCTGCGATCTCTTCCGGAGTCCCTGCCGCGATGATCGCCCCGCCGCCGAAACCGCCATCCGGACCGACATCGATCAGCCAGTCAGCGGTCTTGATGACGTCGAGGTTGTGCTCGATCACGAGCACTGTGTTTCCGGCTTCGACGAACCCATGCAGAACTTCGAGCAGCTTCTCGACGTCGGCAAAGTGCAGTCCAGTTGTCGGCTCGTCGAGCAGATAAATCGTTGATCCCGTCGATCGTTTGCCGAGTTCGCGGGCGAGCTTGATTCGTTGAGCCTCGCCGCCTGAGAGTGTCGGTGATGGCTGGCCGAGCTTCAGGTAGTCGAGCCCAACGTCGTGCAGCGTCTGCAGCAGCTTTTTGATTTTCGGGACATTCGCGAAATGGTCGAGCGCCTCCTGCACGTCCATGTCGAGCACTTCGGCGATGTTCCTGCCCTTGTAGCGGACTTCGAGCGTTTCATGATGAAACCGCTTGCCCGAGCAGACCGGGCAGGTCACCCAGATGTCGGCGAGGAAGTCCATTTCGAGCTTCGTCGCGCCGTGCCCTTCGCAGTGTTCGCACCGCCCGCCGCTGACGTTGAAGCTGAACCGGCCCGGCTTGTATCCGCGGATCTTTGCCTCAGGCAACCGCGTGTAGAGCGTCCGGATTTCGTCGAACAGTTTGACGTACGTTGCTGGATTCGATCGCGGTGTGCGACCGATCGGTGACTGGTCAATGTCGATCGCTTTGTCGACGTGTTCGAGTCCTGAAACCGATTCGTGCGCTCCCGGCGTGCCCTTGCCCTTGTTGACGTCGCGGTTGAGAACCTGCCACAGGATGTCGTTGACGAGCGAACTCTTGCCCGACCCACTGACGCCAGTCACGCAGACAAAAACGCCCAGCGGAATGCCGACGTCAACGGACTTCAGGTTGTGGTGCGTCGCTCCGGTAATCTCGATCCAGTCGTCGCCCGGCTCACGGCGTTGCGGCGGGATCTCGATCTGCTTCTTTCCCGACAGAAACTGTCCGGTGAGGCTGCGTTTCGACTTGATGACGTCGTCGTACAAACCCTCGACCACGACCTCGCCACCACGAACTCCGGGGCCGGGGCCGAAGTCGACGATGTGATCGGCAGCCCGCATCGTGTCTTCATCGTGCTCGACAACGATCACCGTGTTGCCCTGGTCGCGAAGGTCGCACAGCGATCCGAGCAGCATCTGATTATCACGCGGGTGCAGCCCGATGGACGGCTCGTCGAGGATATAAACGACGTCGACGAGCCCGCAGCCAATCTGCCCGGCAAGCCGAATCCGCTGACTCTCGCCCCCCGAAAGCGTCGGTGCTGTCCGGTCGAGCGTCAGGTAATCGAGTCCGCAGCGGAGCAGAAAGCCGAGCCGTCCGCGAATCTCCTTGAGCACTTCCTCGGCAATGAACTGCTGCGTTTCGTCGAGCTGCAGCGACGCGAAGAAGTGTGACGCAGAGGCGATGTCGAGCGAACAGGCTTCCGGAAGGCTGAGGGCCGAGGGCTGAGGGTCGAGCGAGTTCGATCGTTTTCGTTGGCCGGCTGACTGTCCCTCGTCCCTCGCCCTTCGCCCCTCGCCCCTCAAAACGACCGCTTGAGCCTGTCGGTTGAGCCGCTTCCCGCTGCACGCCGAGCACTTTGCAAAGCTCATGTACTTTTCGAGCTGGCGGCGGCGCATCGGGTTGTTCGTCTTTCGGTAGCCATCGAGCAGGTCGGCCACGAAACCGTCCCAGGTACCGCCGTGCTTCCACGTACCTCCGCGATGGCCCCACGAAAACGTGATGTGTCGGTCGCCCATCCCGTACAGAAACATTTGCTGAGCAGATTCCGGCAGGTCTCGCCAGGGCGTCTTCAGAAAGCTGCCATCATCGAGGCCAAGGTCGGTTTCGATCGCCGCTCCAACTCCCTTGATGATGTGCTTTCGCCAGCGACCGATCGACCGGACGGCTCCGAGCAGGTTGAGTGCTCCGTTCCAGATCGACTTCTTCTCGTCATCGACCAGCGATTCGACCT
>JAPOLP010000110.1 GCA_029977045.1 Planctomycetota bacterium | reverse complement strand
GATCGAAACCGAGCATCCCGGCGTCGAGATGTCGCTGACCGGCGAAGCGATCGTCGAAAGCCGTGTCGTCCAGCGAATCGTCACAGAGCTGTTTGAGAGCCTGCTGCTGGCCGGCGTGATCATTTTCGGAGTGATCGCGGTCGCGTTTCGCAGCGTGCGTTTCGGCGTGCTGTCCGTCGTGCCGAATCTGCTGCCGCTGGCGGCGACCGGAGCGATCCGCGCGGCGTACGATTCGTCGCTCGACATCGCCAGTGCGTGTTCCTTCGCGATCTGCCTGGGCATCGCCGTTGACGACACGATCCATTTTCTGACGCGCTTCCGGCACGAACGCGAGGCAGGCCGCGACGTCAGCTCGGCGATTCATCAGACGTTCGTAACCGTCGGCGGAGCCCTGATCATGACGACGGTCGTTCTGGTCGCCGGCTTCGGCAGCGTAATGCTCAGCGAACTGCCAACGCACTTCCTGTTTGCGGCGATGGCCTGCTCGACGATCGCCACAGCACTGCTCGGCGACCTGCTGATCCTGCCCGCATTGCTCGCCTGCTTTCCGGGGAAATCGAGCGTCGAAATCGGCTCGGAATCGGAACGGTGAAAAGACCCAGACGTTTGGCTAACCTGCCGCTGGATTGCAAGGTTTGCGGTGCGAATTGCGAGTTTTTCACAACGGCCTGGCCGGAGTGAGTCACGCCGCAGGCGTCATACCCAATAGCCTGGGGTCGACGCGCAGCGGCGCACCCCAGGTGGCCGTGGCCCGTGGCTCTCAACCCTGAAGGGGTTGTACATGGCACTGCGGCGTGTAGAACGCTTTCAGCGTTCTCGGGTATCGACGATTGGAACCAGGGGTGGCGCCGCTGCGCGGCTGACCCCTGGCTTCTGGATATAACGCCGTCGGCGTATGGATCGATCCGCAGTGGCGGAATCAAATCAACGGAGACAGGTCATCATGGCGGTTTTTCTGGGCATTGACGTGGGGACCAGCGGGACGAAGACGCTGGCGATGCGTGAGGACGGGGCGATTCTTGCGAAGACGACGGTCGAGTATCCGCTCTACACGCCAAAGCCGGGCTGGTCGGAACAGGATCCGGCTGACTGGTGGCAGGCAACGATCGACAGTGTCCGCACCGTGCTCAAGCAGGGCGGCATCGATCCGGGCGAGGTCAAAGGGATCGGACTCAGCGGTCAGATGCACGGCAGCGTGTTTCTCGATGCGCAGCAGAACGTCATCCGCCCCGCCCTGCTGTGGAACGATCAGCGGACGCAGGCCGAGTGCGAAGAGATCGAATCGAAAGCCGGCGGCCGCGCGGCGTTGATCGAGATGGTCTCGAACCCGGCGCTTACCGGATTCACCGCGCCGAAGATCCTGTGGCTGCGGAATCACGAGCCGCAGAACTACGAGAAGCTGACGCAGGTTCTGCTACCGAAGGATTATGTCCGCTTCCGGCTGACCGGCGAGTTCGCCACCGAAGTCAGTGACGCGTCCGGCACGCTGCTGCTGGATGTCAACAATCGCTGCTGGAGCGACGCGCTGCTCGACAAGCTGAGCATCGACAAGTCGCTGCTGCCGGAAGTCTTCGAGTCCGAAGTCGTCTCCGGCACGCTCAGCCAGACGGCGGCGGAACAGCTCGGGCTACCGGCTGGCGTCGCAGTCGTCGGCGGTGGCGGCGACCAGGCGGCGGGAGCTGTCGGCAACGGAATCGTTCGCAGCGGCGTTATCTCGGCAACGATGGGCACCAGTGGCGTCGTTTTCGCACACTCAGACGAAGTGCAGACCGACCCGGAAGGCCGAGTGCACACGTTCTGCCACGCGGTGAACGGCAAGTGGCACATGATGGGCTGCGTGCTCTCCGCCGGCGGCAGCCTGCAGTGGTATCGCAACCAGTTTGGCGAAATGGAATCCGCGATCGCTCGCGGCATGGGAACAGAAGCCTACGAGCTGATGACCGCCGCCGCGGACAAAGCTCCCGCCGGCAGCGAGGGTCTGTTCTTCCTGCCGTACCTGACCGGCGAACGAACTCCGCACTGCGACCCATACGCTCGCGGAGCGTTCATCGGCCTGTCGCTGCGTCACGGTCGACCGCACATGATCCGCTCGGTCATGGAAGGATCGACGTACGCCATGCGGGACTGCCTGGAAATCATCAAAGGCATGGGCGTCCCGATCTCGCAGATTCGAGTCTCCGGCGGCGGTGCCCGCAGCGGATTCTGGAAACAACTGCAGGCCGACATTTACGGCCAGGATGTCTGTGTCACGAACTCGGACGAAGGCCCGGCGTACGGCGTCGCACTGCTGGCATCAGTCGGAACCGGCGCTTACAGCAACATCGAGGAAGCCTGCGATGCGACGATCAAAGTCACCGCATCGACGGCAACGTGTCAGACCACCAAAGCCGCCTACGACCGCGCCTATCCGATGTACGGCCAGCTTTACCGATCGCTGAAAGCTGACTTCCCGAAGCTGTGCGAACTCGCGGAAGCTTAGGCGGCAGGTCGCAAGAACCTCACTCAATCCCTTCGCTACCTTCTTGCCTTCTGTTGAAAGACCGATGCTGACTTTCTTTTGAACAGAAGAAAAGAAGGGAACGAAGAAGTTCCAGGCAGTGACTCAGCAGGCCATCACAATCCTCGACAGGTCAGGAAGATCCAATGAAGAGTTCGTTTCGCTATGCATTGTGGATGGTCGTGCTGAGTGGGTTGGGGGTTCTTTCTGCAACGAGTCGTCGCCAGGTCACCGCTGCCGACTGGCCGCAGTTTCTTGGGCCGAATCGGAACGGGATTTCGGACGAAACCGCGCTGCTGGATTCGTGGCCGGCGGGTGGGCCGAAAGAGGTCTGGCGTGTTCCAGGTGGCGTCGGGATGTCAGCGGTTGCCGTCAGCGACGGCACGGCCTGCACTCTGGTGCAGTCTGGCGGGCAGCAGTTTCTGCTGGCTCTGGACGCGAAGACCGGGAAGCAGAAGTGGCGAACGGCGATCGTTCCTGAGTTCAGCAACCAGATGGGGAACGGCCCGCGAGCGACTCCGGCGATTGCTGACGGAGCCGCGTTTGTCTTCACTGGCGACGGAACTCTGGCACGAGTCGAACTCGACAGCGGCGATCTCACCTGGAAGGTGCCAACGTTTGGTCGCTTTCCCGGCAAGGTCGCGGACTACGGTATGGCCTGCTCGCCGATCGTCTGGGGCGACAACGTCATCGTGACCATCGGGGCACCCAAAGCGACGGTCGCGGCGTTCGACCTGAAAACGGGTGAGACTCGCTGGACCTTTGGCGAACGCGAGGCGGCAGGCTATTCGTCACCGACCGTGCTCACAATCGAGGGCAAGGAACAACTCGTCGCCTTCACAGGGGCTTCGGTCTACGGCGTGTCGAACACGGGTCAGCGACTGTGGTTCTACCCGTACAAGACGGACTACGACTGCAACATCGCGACTCCATTGCTGATCGACGGCAAGGTCTTCGTCTCAGCGGGTGAGAATCACGGCAGCACTCTGCTGAGCCTCATCTCCGTCGCCGATCGCTTCCGTCCGTCCGTTGCGTGGGAGTCGGTCGGGACCGGCAGCATCCTGCGAAACGAATGGCAGACGTCGATTTACCTCGACGGCCATCTGTACGGGTTCGACAACGTCGGCAGCGCCGGGCCGGTGACGCATCTGACGTGCGTGAATCCGAAAACCGGCAAGGTCGCCTGGCAGGAAGCCCGGTTCGGCAAAGGCAATCTCATCTCCGCCGACGGCAAGCTCTTCATGAGCACGATGAAGGGCGAACTGGTCGTCGCGAAGGCCTCGCCGGATGGTTATCAGGAAATCGGTCGCCGACAGGTGATCGAGACAACCCGGCAGGCACCGTCGCTGTCGAACGGCCTGCTGTATCTGCGGGATGATGCCGAGATTGTCTGCCTGAACGTCAAACGCTGATCGCGAGACGCGCGATGTCCGACGCCTCTTCCAACGGCCACAGGAGTCTGGCTGCGGGTCGCTTCGCAACGACGCGTTGGAGCCTGGTTGTCGCCGCTGGAACGCCGGACTTGCCAGAGCAACACGCAGCTCTGACCGAACTGTGTGGCAGGTACTGGCCGCCGTTGTATGCGTACGTGAGGAAACGCGGGCACTCGGTTGACGACGCTCGCGACCTGACGCAGGAGTTCTTTGCACGGCTGCTCGAAAAGGCCACCGTCGCCGCTGCCGATCAACAGCGAGGCCGCTTTCGAACGTTTCTGCTGACGTCGATGCAGAACTTCCTGGCGAACGAACACGATCGAACGATCGCTCTCAAGCGAGGCGGCGGACTGACGTTGTTTTCGATGGACTTCGATTCGGCAGAACGCGGCATCACTGTCGAGCCAGCGGATTCCTCGCCGTCGCCGGAAGCGACGTTCGAGCGAGATTGGGCTCTGCAGATCCTCCAGCAGGCGCTCACAGAACTCGAAGCCGAGTATGTCGAATCGGGACGGCGGGAACTGTTCGACTCTCTCTCGCCCGCGCTGACCGACGCGTCGGAATCGCCGCGTTATTCGTCGATCGCCGACGCCCGCGGCATGTCACGCGACGCCGTCAAAATGGCCGCCAGTCGGCTTCGGAGACGGTATCGGGAACTCATCCGGTCAGCGATTCGCAACACCGTTACCGGTGATGATGACGTTGAATCCGAGCTGGGCGATCTGTTCCGGGCTCTGGGCTGATTGCGCTCCAGAGGCGTCCGTCGAACCCGCGTTGTGGCCCGTTCTGGCGATCTGCTAGAAGTCCTCAAAGTCGCTGATCGCTCCGCGATCGGAACGTTTCGATCGCGGAGCGATCAACGACATTCAGCGACTGGCCATTCTGCTCCATTCCTGTTCATCAGGTTTCGATCATGGACGTTCGGAACAACTATCTGCAGCAATACTCGATCACAAAGACACCCGGCTGGTCGCCATACCGCAACCTCGGGAAGCGGCTCGTCGACCTGGCTGTCAGCGTCCCATTGCTGCTGCTCGCGTCGCCAGCGATGCTGCTGCTCGCACTGCTGATTAAGCTCGACTCCCGGGGGCCGGTGTTATTCGTCCAGGAGCGGCTGGGCCGTTACGGCGCAACGTTTCCCACGTTCAAGTTCCGGACGATGACCGATCGCAAACGGACGTCGCATACCGAAGTCCTACCGGGACACAGCGAAGTCACGCGAGTCGGCAATTGGCTCCGGCGGTTCAAGCTCGACGAACTGCCGCAACTGTTGAACATCGTGCGCGGTGACATGTCACTCGTCGGTCCGCGCCCGGCTCTGCCGGAACACATCGCCGACTACAACGCCAATGGCCTGCAGCGGCTGCTGGAACGTCCTGGCCTGACGGGGCTCGCCCAGGTCAACGGCAACATCTATCTGAGCTGGCCGGAACGCTGGCACTACGACGCGCAGTACGTCACCGAGTTGTCAGCACTTCTTGATTTGCAGATCGTCATCAAGTCGGTCGGCGTTGTGCTGTACGGCGAGGAAAAGTTCACACGGCACGTGAATGTCGAGCAGGGATCGGAAGCAGAAGCGACACCCGGTGACGGACCCACGATTCAGAAAGCCGCGTAAAGTGCATCCCTGACAGAACAACGAAGTCAGGTGACAGGATCGACGAAAACAGGGGTTGCAGCAGACCCGGTTGCTGGCAATGATCCCGCCCTCGTTCGTGCTGACGTGGCACGAGGGACAATTCGCTGGAAGACGCACGTGCTGCCACGGTGCATTCCGGCTGACTTGATTGCAAACTGGAAAGGAGGTGGTCTAGTGATATCTGACTCTAGTGGCCAACGAGGTGAAGTTCGTTGAAGACGCTGACGGGTGTCTTCGACACCGCCTCCTCGCAGGTTTGACTTGCGAGCACAAAACCGGCCCGGTCCTCTTCACGAGGGCCGGGCTTTTTTCGTGCAGTTCTGAGCATTGCGTCTCTCCAGTACGTGGAACTCGAACGGTTGGTGACAGCGGTGATCTTTTAGATCTACACGCGCAACCCCACTGCAATTCGTCACAACTAAATCTGAGGACTACTCCGAATCTCCAGACTCCGTCCATTCCGGGCCGTCGGCTTCGCCGCGGGTCCAGTAGCGGACTCGTTCGAGGGTTCGTTGGCCGTCGGCGAAGTAGAAGTCGGAGAGGGAGTTGTAGTGCTGCGCGAAAGCGGCGGCGGCTTTGCTTTTCCAATCGGACGGCAGGGTGACGTGGCCCTGCGCGGCAAGCTGTTCGAGCAGGGCCAACGCAATCTGCTGGTGCCCTTCGATCGACGGGTGAACGTGATCGACGAGCAGGCGTCCGCCGAGGAGGCCGTTGCGGGACTGAGCTTCCAGCAATGCGTGCGCGTCGAGCAGCGGTGTGACGGTGTCGCTGGAGACTTCTCGCAGCGTGGTCTCAAGCGGCGAAATCATGCGCAGCGGGCAGATGTCTTCGTCGCGGGCGGCAATGAACTCGGTTCGCGCGGCGTCGAAGTCGCCTTGCACTTCGTGCAGCCGGCCCAGGTGATACCGCAGTTCGGCGAACTCGGAATCGATCCCGCGTGCCTGTTCAAGCTTTGCCAGCGCAGCGTCCGGCTGCGAACGCATCAGTGACTGAGCGTCTTCGAGCAATTGGTCGAATTCGGCCAGCTCGCTGGGACTCAGGCCGCCGCGATGCTGCGACTTGAAGGGCGGCTGGTCGGCGAGATTCGACGTCGGCAGCACGAAGAGCAGCGGGATGTCTGCGTCACCCGCGACAGACGCCAGACGCCGCAGGTTGAAGTCGAAGTGCTGAGTGACGCCACGCTGCCACTGGCGGTCGCGGTGGTACGCCGCCAGTCCGTTGTGGTAGTCGAGAAACGCGTCGACGTCGGAATTCAGGACGTTTCGCGGCTCCGCCTGCAGTTCATCAACACGCAGCTTCAGCAGCAGGTTCCGATAGGCGTGATAGCTGCTCAGTCGGTTGAGCAGCCGGTGCGGTGCGGCGAGCAGCGGCGACTGGTCGCGGATGTCGCCGTACGAACGGTCTTCCAGAAACTCGTTGTGCCCGGTGCAGACGATGAACAGGTCGGGGTCGTACTGCAGGCACTCCTGCATCAGCGGAACCAGCCGGTAACTCGCGTACGAAATGCCACCGCAGTTGACAACGTCCCACTCAACCGAGTCGTCAACGGCGTTCAACCCGATTTCGAGCCATGTCGAGAAGGACGTCGGAATCGAAAACGGTCGGCCCTGCACCGTCGAACCGCCGAGGCAAAAGACCCGCTTTGAGCCGGCTGGCTTTCTGGCCGGAAAGGACTCCGCAGCGAAGAACTTCAGCCGCGCCGGCGGGACCTCGTACTTCGAGCCGTTATCGCTAAGCACGAACGTCGGTTGCAGATCACTGAAGCCGACGAACGGGTCGTCCTGCAGGTTCGGATTGCCAACGCCCAGCAACCGACAGACGACTTCGACAACGACAAACAGAGATAGGCCGAACAGCACCGCGAGAATACGGCGGAGCGTCTTCGACTGCAGACATCGGTCTCGCCGAACCACCGGCTGTCGACTTGTCCCGATGCTCGCGTCGTCGGAATCTGCCATGACGGGCGGTTCAACCGTGATGCGGGGGCGTGATCAGCGAGGGTGCTCAGTCAGCCTTCGGACTCAACTCGCCTTCAACAATCCGAACGATCCGACGCCCGGAACTCTTCTGGCCGAACATATCCGTCGAGCGGATATCGATCAGATGGCTGCCAGCCGCCAGGCCGCTCGGCAAAGGCAGTTTCCAGAGGTGCGTCGAGGCCTTCGGTTTCGGCAGGTCGCGCCATGGCTTGCCGGTCAACTTGCCTTCCGTCTCGACGATCAGCTCGAACGCCGGGTCATTCTGGATCGTCTGCGTCATCGGCACCCACTCGCCGTCGTTGACCCGCATTTCGACCTTCGACCGGGCCGATCCGTTGAACACATTGACGAAAACGTCGGTCTTCGATGAGTCCGCTGCCGAGACGACTTCCGGCGCGTGGATATTCATCTGGAAGTCTGCCGCCCGACCTGCGGCCTTCAGTTCGAGCGAGTAATCCGAGCCGTCGAAGCTGATGATTGAGTAGCCGTTCGGAGTTCCGTCGGCACACATCGTGTGCGGGATCGAGCGATCGTCGGAAGCTCCGGACCACCAGCTTCCGCTGACGGTCACGTTGATGATGTGATGATGCGGCTCGGCACCCATCCAGCCGTCGGCCTTCGTGATGAACCGGTGCTCGTGATGGTGCGTGTGGCCGGAGATCGAGATGCACAACGGACGTTTCTCGATGACCCGATACAACTCCTGGCGGTCCTCAACATCGACCAGCGGGATGTGCATCATCAGAACGACGAGCTGCTCGTCTGGGACCAGTGCCAGGTCGTTGTTCACGAACTCGATCTGCTCCTTGCCGAGCCCGCCGCGATACCGACCCTTGCCAGCGCCGTCCGGGATGTACCACTCGATATCGTCGAGCACGACGAAGTGCACCTTGCCGTGGTCAAACGAGTAATAGGCCGGGCCGAAATGCCGCTCGAACGTCTCGTCACTCATGCGGTCGTTGGCGGCGTCGTAGTTGATGTCGTGATTGCCGATCACGTTGTACCACGGAATCCCCAGCAGCGCGATCGACCGGGCCTGAGCCTCGAACATGTTCAGATCGTCGAAGACGATGTCGCCCAGCGTCACGCCGAATGACGCGTCCGTGCCGACCAGCTCTTCGATGACGTCGTGAGCGATATAGTCGACTTCCTTCTGATCACGCGGCTGCGGGTCGCCGAACAGGATCGCCTTGAACTGCTCGGGTTCGTCCTGCGGGTACAGCGGGAAGTCGATCGACTTCGGCAGCTCGCCGGTCGGAGCGACACCCTTGTACTTCAGCGACGGCGAGCCATTCGGCTTGTGGTTGTAGTAAAAGACCGGTGAGTTGTTTTCGTCGAGCGGCGTGCGCCAGCCGCTGGGTTTGACGACGAACACGATCGTGTCGTCCGTCACGCCGATCTGATACCGCCCGTCGCTGTCGGTCTTTGTGATCTCGACGCCGTTCGAGACGCGAACACCCGCCAGCGGTTTCTCTCCAGCGTCGAGCTTTCCGTTGCCGTTCGCGTCGTGATAGACAATGCCCGTCGCCGTCTGTTTGGGCTCTGTTGAATCCTGTGACTCAAGCCGGGCAACCGCCAGCAACGCTGCCGCCGTCAGGGCAACAGACAGACTCAAAACAACACGACGCATGACAGTTCTCCGGCAGCCTGGCGGTCAGAAACGAATTCGATCGATTTTTCGGGACGAGTCCGGCTGCGTCAGCCAACGCGTCCTGCTTGATGGGCGACGAAGTTATTGGTGTTCCGATCCGGTTCGCAACAGACCGTCCTGATTTCGCAATCGGCCTGTTGCTTCCGGAACCTCGATCTGTCCCGATACGCTGACGCTCGCCGGCCTGTTCCAACCGGACACCTCACACAAGGCTGTTTCAGAATGTGCAAAGCACCGCTGAGTTTTCTGCTGTTCGTCGGGCTGACAGTTTCCCTGCAGGCCGCTGAAGTTCCTGAGTTCAGATGGCGGGCGGTCGAGATCGATCAGATTGAAATCGGTTATGGCCTGCAGATGGCCGACGTGAACGGCGACGGGAAGACGGACATCGTCCTGGCCGACAAGAGCACGATTCAGTGGTACGAGGCTCTTGACTGGAAAAAGCACATCATCGCACGTGACCTGACCGAGAAAGACAACGTCTGCGTGACGGCTCGCGATATCGACGGCGATGGCAAGTGCGAGATTGCGGTCGGCGGACAGTGGAACTACCGCGAGAGCGTGAAAGACGGCGCGGTCTTCTATCTCACCCCGCCGGAGGACCGCACGCAGCTCTGGACGCCGGTCCGGCTTTACAACGAACCGAGCACACATCGCATGCACTGGGTACTGGGTCGGAACGGTCAACACGGACTGGTCGTCAAGCCACTGCGCGGCCGCGGCAGTATCGACGGCAACGGTCCCGGCCTGCGAGTGCTCGAATACCTGATGCCGGCTGATCCGAAGTCCGAGTGGAAGTTCAACGTCGTCTGTGACTTCCTGCACCTCTCACACAACTTCCACCCGGTCAACTGGGACGACGATCCGGAAGAAGAACTGATCATCGCCGGCAAGGAAGGCGTCTGGCACCTCGATCGCCAGCAGGACGACTGGAACGCGACTCAACTGACGAAGAACTTCGCGGGCGAGATTCGCGATGGCCGACTGCCGAACGAAAGACGATTCATCGTGGCGATCGAACCGATGCACGGTTCGGCTTCCGCCGTCTACGTCGAGCCAACGCAGGCCGGCGCTCTCTGGGAGCCGCTGAAGGTGCTCGACGATCAGCTCAAGGACGGGCACGCACTTGCCGTCGCGGATTATCTCGGCGTCGGTTCCGATCAGATCGTTGTTGGCTGGCGCGCAATGAACGATCCCGGCGTTCCCGGCATCAAACTCTTCACACCGCTCGACCAGGACGCAACGAAGTGGCGCGACCAGCAAATCTCCGCTGAGAAGGTCGCCGTCGAGGACATCAAAGCTGCTGACCTCAACGGCGATGGCCGCATCGACATCGTCGCCGCCGCGAGGCAGACGAAGAACCTCGTCATCTTCTTCAACGAGAAGTGACGGCCAGAATCGGTTGAATCAGGTAGCGGAACGGCGCAAGCCGTCCGGCCTCCGCGCAAACAACATCGAACGACCGGTTCGATCACCTCGTAGTTTCTGAGTCTTGAAAGCCGACCCTTCACTGAGGTAACTGCCCGATGGCGAAGCGACTCTCGATTTACGCCCTGATTCTCAGCCTGTTCGTGCAAACGGCGATCGCGGAAGAGGCGTCCTTCCGAGTTTACGCTCCGAGCCGCTCGACGAATTCACTGATCATCGTCGAAGCACAGCCAAACGACGGTGGCTTGTCTCTGAAGCAGTCGCAGAAAGTCGATCTCAAGTTCCCCGCCGGAACGATCGTCTCTCCTCCGGAAAAGCCGCTGCTTTACGTTGCTGCT
>JAPOLP010000054.1 GCA_029977045.1 Planctomycetota bacterium | reverse complement strand
CTCTTCAGACCATCGCCCAGATTGCGGTACTGCTTGCGGATTTCGACGGTGATCGTTGCCTTCGGGTGTTCGGCTCGCAGGTCGTCGGCGATTGAGCCCAGTAGCGCCGACTGGTCGGCGAGTTTGTCGGTGTCGAACTCGCGCAGAATGATCCGCGTGACGGCTTTCGCGACACCGCCTTCGAGCACGTACGGGTGCATGAAGCCGTCGCGCCCGTCGGTGGTCTCCGGGGAGAGATGATCGGTCGGCAGGCGGGCAATGAACTGCGAGATGATCCGCAAGGCGTTGACCATCGCGTCCTTGCCTTCGGACGGGTGCGTGTTGATGCCCTCGACGGTGACGATCGCCAGATCGGCGGAGAACGTTTCGCAGTCGACCTTGCCGACACCGTCGCCGTCGAGCGTGTAGCCACAGACTGCGCTCAGGCCGGGGATGTCGACCTTGTCGACGCCGCGTCCGATTTCTTCGTCGCAGGTGAAGACGAGCCGGATCGGGCCGCGCGGGATAGCGGGTTCGCTCATCAGTCGCGCGGCAGCGGCCATGATCGCCGCGACGCCGGCCTTGTCGTCAGTGCCGAGCAGAGTCGTTCCGTCTGTCGTGACGACCGTGCCGCCGACGAGCGTCTTGAGTGCCGGGTTCTCGGCGACGCGGACGACTCGGCTGGGATCGCCGGGCAGGACGATGTCCGAGCCGTCGTAGTTCTCGTGCAGAACGGGCTTGACGTTCGTGCCGGAGAACTCGGGCGACGTATCGACGTGAGCGATCAGAGCGATCGCCGGAGCGTCGTGATCGACGTTGCCGGGCACGGTTGCCGTGACGACGCCGAACTCGGACATGCTCACGTCGTCGAGCCCCAGTTCGCGGCACTCGTCAACGAGCATTCGGCAGAGGTCGAACTGCTTCTGGGTGCTCGGGTAGCTGTCGCTGTTTTCGTCGGATTGGGTGTCAACCTTGACATACCGCAGGAAGCGGTCCAGCACGGTGTCCATAGAGTGCCTCGGTGGGACGGTCGCGATGTTGATCGGGAAGCGCAGGGGAACTCTCGAAGAGGTGGTTCAACGAGAGTGGTCTTGAGAAAGTGTGCCGGCCAGGTGCGGGAGCTGAGCAACGCTCACTGCGGGCTCCGGAGACAGAGGCGTCGAGGTTCTGCCGGTTATCAGACCTCAGCTGTTTCTTCGCTGTGTGTCTGAGCGGCTTCCTCGAAGCGACGACGGAAACGCAGTTTCTCCCACAGGTTTGCGCGACGCAGGTTTCCGTCATCGGGAGCTACGGCGTGCCGTTTGCCGCGTCGTGTGACGAGGACGAGCTGGCCATCGTCATCGACGTCGGCGACGACCCACAGTTTGTCGACGACGTAAGAGTAGTTCTCGCCCATCGGCTGCGGAGCGACATCGTGAGCCCGCTTACCGGGAAACTTGCTGAACTTTGTCCGGCGATAGACGACCCAGTCACCGACCTGAAAGTTTTGAGACACCATCGGAACACCTCTTCCATTCACTGGACTGCGCAATCACGCCAGACAGTCCGTTGGAACGGCAGTGTAATCACGGCGGATTCAGTCGCGAAAGACGGGCCTTGTGATGAAGCGGGAGCACCGTCCTGTCAGACGCAGGTTCGTCTCAGTTGGCTTCACGCTTCGTTAATCAGGTCTTAACGCGAATAACGACGAGTGTGCGGTCGTCCTGGTTCTGGCCCGCGGTGTGAGTTTCGAAGCGTGACCAGATGCGTTCCAGGACCTGTCGAGCATCACCGCTGGTGTCGTTGCCGAGTGCGTCGACGATGCCTTCTTCGCGAAACATCTTCTTCGTGTGGTCGCGGGCTTCGGTGATGCCGTCGCTGAACATGATCAGCAGATCGTCGGGCTGCAGCTTAATGCGCTGGGACGAGTAGTCGGCGAAGTCAACGACGCCCAGCAGCATCCCGTGCGATTCGAGCATCCGGATTTTGTCGCCGCGAATGTGCAGGCCCGGAGGGTGTCCGGCGTTCGAGAAGACGAACGAATGATCGCGGTCATCGACGACGCCGACGATGACGCTGATAAACTGATGCACTGCCGTGACGCGGAGCAGTGCTCGATTGATGTTTGAGACAACCTTCTCGGGCGTCGAGAAGCTCTCGGGATCGCTTTCGAGCAGTGAGTGAAGGGCTCCGCGGGTGGCAGTCATGACCATCGCCGCTGGAATACTGTCGCCGGAACCGTCTCCGATAATGACGACCGTCCGGTGCTCGTCGAGGCGGATGAGTTCACACAGGTCGCCGCCGACCTCGTGATGCGCACGGCTGCGGACGGCGATCTCGCAGGCGGGAAACGTTTCCTGGACTTCGCTGAAGTCCTCGGCCACGCTCGCGACGACGTCCAGTTCCCGAGTCAGCCGCTGCGTCGTTTCCTGTTCGCGGAGCAGGATCAGACGCTCGAAGGCGTCGGCCATCTGCCGGGCCAGCCCTGTGACCAGGGCAATCTCTCGCTGAGCCAGTTGATGCTGCCGGCGGTCGTACAGCCACAGGGTCCCGACCGGCCCGGACTCGTTCTGCACGGGCACGCACAGGCCCAGCTTCATGTCCTGCGGGAGGAACAGTGCCGCGTGTTGGGACTCCGGCGTGATAAATGCCGGCCCGGAACGCAGGGCCTGGATGTCAATGACGGCGGTGCTCAACGTTCGCCTTCGCGCGGGAATCGCGGCGTCCGGCAGCTGCTGGGCCATGCGGAAACGAAGCGTGCGACCATCTGGTTCGAGTACGAACAGGGCAGCTCCGAGAAATCCGGGCAGACAGACAGACGCTCGCATCAACGCGCGAATGCGGTTCCGGAAGTCGTCCGCTATGGCCGCGTGGTCGCCGATGAGCGCGCCGATCTCCTGCGACTGATTCTGCAGTTTCCGCTGGGTGTTCAGCAGCAGATTGATCTGGTTCCCAAGCAGTTCGGCGAGGCGATGAGCAGACTCAAACGTGAGCGCGACGTGTCGCAGGCCGGGCAGATCGAGGTGCAGTGCGCCGAGGCGATCGACACCATTGCTGATTTCCGTGTGCCAGCACCAGTCGAGTTCGCGGCGGTCGAAGCCGTCCTGTTCGAGACCCCGGTCCGGGATGAACTTCAGCACCCAGCCAGTCGCTTCTGAAAATTCCGTGCAGATCCCTTCGATCCACTCGTGCGGATTGGTGGTCCGGCGTTCGGAAACTGACTGAAGGGCCATGGATGACTCGGTGCAGGCTTGTCTGAGCAGGCAGAGTTGACTCGAGGGCTGGCGGGTGAAGTGACGGGAAGCGCAATTCTGGCGCCACCTTGATTCTGATCGACGCTCTCGATCATCGGCGACGAGCCGATTCCGATGACTGGCCCGGGCACGCCACTGCGTCGACGGACTCGTCGTTCTGCAGTGGTCATTCCAGTTGTGCGGGCAGGCGTTTGGGTTGCCCCGATCGTTTTTCCTGACGTAGCTGCTACAAACCGCAGTCATCCGATTTTGAAAACGAGAACGCTACGACGATGAATCTGCTTGAAGACTGGCCAGTCACGATCACGCTGCCCGTTCAGTGGGGCGAGCAGGATGCTCTGGCACACGTCAATAACGTGACGTTTTTCCGCTGGTGGGAGTCCGCGCGAATCGCCTATAGCCTGCGGATCGGCCTGATTCGCGAAAGCGAGTCCGCGAATGCCGGGACGGTGCTGGTCTCGATGAAGTGCGATTTTCGTGAGCAGTTGACGTTTCCCGACACCGTGCACATTGGCTCGCGACTGACCCGCGTCGGACGTTCCAGTTTCGACGTGGCGCACCGCCTTGTCAGTGATCGTCAGCCACAGGTTTGTGCCGAGGCCGTTTCGACGATGGTCTACTTCGACTTCGCGACTCAGAAGACCTGCCGTATTCCTGATGAGGTGCGAACGGCGATGCGGGAACTGGAAGGCGGGCGGCCTGTCGACGGACTCGATGTGTGAGCCGCAGACGTTTCCTCCGTAGCGAAACTCGCGCAGAGTTTCGGCAGGGCGTCTCATTGAGAGTTGGCCGAAGTTTTTATCGAGTTTCGCTACGGGGTGTTCGACGGGTTCGCTGTCACTTTTGATAAAGTGGCGGACTGCCGGCTGAAGAGAGTAGCGATGATCAGAGTGAAGCCGCCGACGGCTCCGGCCAGGTAGCTCGCGTCGTGGATCCAGAGGTCGATCAGAAACGGAATGTGGCGATCTGTCGGGACTGCCTTTGCCATCCGTCCCGTCAGGTGAACCCAGCCGTTGGAGGCGGCGATCCATCCCGCGACGCCGGCACAGGCCGCGAACACGAAAGAGGCCGCCATCAGGTAGATGAGTGGTCGGGCCAGCGTGCGCGGCTCGCGTTTCGGCCAGCTTCCGAAGCGTGCTGCACTTGCCAGGGGAATGCCGACGAGCACTCCAACCCACCAGCTGGCGATCACTCCCCAGCCGAGTGCGAGCAGTGTCGGGTTCACAGTTGGGAAGACTGGCGGATGTCCGATCGTGAAGTATTCGAGGCAGATGCGGACGGTGAATTGATCGTGAATGACTCCGTAAACTACGCAGGCCACGACACACTGCAGCACAATCGCCAGCCACTTCATCGCTCTGACTCGATTACCAGAGGCTCATAAAAAACGCGTCCCCGCCTGATGACGGGGACGCGTGAGTTGTTGTGGAACTTCTGTCGGCCACAAAAAGTCACGAAGACTCACAAAAGAGGTTTCGCTTGTCGTGTCTTCCTGGGTCTTTTCGTGGCTACGCTTCGTCGGTCACGCAGCCTTCCGAGGCGGACTTCACCAAGCGGATGTACTTCGCCAGCGTGCCACGCTCGAACTTGAACGCGGGAGCCTGGAAGGCGTCCGCTCGCTTCTGCAGTTCGTCGTCGGACAGGTCGATGTCGATCCGGTTCACTTCGGCGTCGATCGTGATCACGTCGCCGTCCTGGACCAGAGCGATCGGACCGCCGACCTGAGCTTCCGGGGTGACGTGCCCGACGATGAAGCCGTGCGAACCACCAGAGAAGCGTCCGTCGGTGATCAGGGCGACGTCTTTTTCGAGGCCGTAGCCACAGATGGCCGACGTCGGTGTCAGCATTTCCGGCATCCCCGGTCCGCCCTTCGGACCTTCGTACCTAATGATGATCACGTCGCCCTTCTGAATCTTCTTGTCTTCCAGACCCTTGAGCATCTCCTCTTCGGAATCGAAGCAGCGGGCCGGGCCGGAGAACTTCAGGCCTTCCTTGCCGGTGATCTTCGCGACGGCTCCATCCGGGCAGAAGTTGCCTCGCATGATTCGGATGTGCCCCGAGTCCTTCAGCGGTGTTTCGATCGGGACGATGATCTCCTGACCTTCCGCCAAACCGGCGTTGTCAGCCAGGTTTTCGCCCAGCGTCTTGCCGGTCACTGTCATGCAGTCGCCGTTGAGGTAGCCCTTATCGAGCAGGTACTTCTGGGCGGCGGGGATGCCGCCGATGTTGTGCAGGTCTTCCATGACGTACTTGCCGGACGGCTTGAGGTCCGCGATGTACGGCACTCGGTCGGCAGTCTTCTGGAAGTCGTCGATCGTCAGGTCGACGCCAGCAGCGCGGGCCATCGCGATCAGGTGCAGCACGGCGTTTGTCGAACCGCCCAGTGCCATGATCATGACCATCGCGTTCTCGAACGCGTCGCGAGTCATGATGTCACGCGGCTTGAGGTCCAGTTCCAGCAGCTTCTTGATTGCGTCGCCGGCCGCGCGGCACTCGCCGATCTTCAGCGGGTCTTCGGCAGGAATCGACGAGCTGTACGGCAGGGAGAGGCCGAGCGTTTCGATCGCCGTGGCCATCGTGTTTGCTGTGTACATGCCGCCGCAGGCTCCCGGGCCGGGGCAGCTGTTGCGGACGATTTCCTGCCGTTCGATGTCGTCGATCGAGCCGCCGATGTACTGTCCATACGACTGGAATGCTGACACGATGTCGAGCTTCGGGTGCCGGTCCGTGCAGCCGGCTCGGATCGTCCCGCCGTAGATCATGATCGCCGGGCGATTGACGCGGGCCATCGCGATCACGCAGCCGGGCATGTTTTTGTCGCAACCGGGGATCGTGATCAGGCCGTCGTACCACTGAGCGCCCATGACGGTTTCGATCGAATCGGCGATCAGGTCGCGGGACTGTAGCGAGTAGCTCATCCCATCCGTGCCCATCGAGATGCCGTCGCTGACGCCGATCGTGTTGAACCGCATCCCGATGAGGCCGGCGTTCGTCACGCCGGATTTGACTTCGTCGCCGAGGTCTCGCAGGTGCATGTTGCAGGGATTGCCGTCGTACCAGACCGACGCGATGCCGATCTCGGCCTTGTTCATGTCGTCTTCGGTCATCCCGGTCGCGTAAAGCATCGCCTGGGAAGCTCCCTGCGACCGTGGCTGCGTAATGTGAGAGCTGTACTTGTTGAGTTGCTGGTCAGACATGGGTCTCGGTCAATCTGGAAACAGGTTGGGGGCAGTCAGCCGCGCCGGAGGCTGCTGTTCTGCCGCAGTTAATGGCAATTGGGGACTCGTGGTCGGGCCTGTCGAGTGGCCTGCATCGTGGTTTTTATCAGGTTCCGGAGCCATTGTCGCCGGTCTGTGAGCGGCCAATTCAGGACCGTGTGCCAGCGGGATCTGCTTCGCGAGCGGCGGCGAATCTCTGATTTGAGGTGGGGGACTTTACTCCGTCAGGCATGTGCGGCATTTCTGCCATACCTTTGGCCAGTTCGAGCCAGTTCCGCGGTCAGAATCAGCACCGAGTTCCTCAGCATGACCCCATCGTCCCGACCGTCAGCCATCATTGCCGATGAGGGGCGCGTTGTTGTCCGGTCGCTGACCGTGCTGGCGGTGGTGGTCGTCTGCGGGACGCTCGGATTCATGCTGACTGAGCGGCACTGGAGCGTGTGGCAGGCGTTCTACTTCACGCTGATCACGATTACGACGGTTGGTTATGGCGACCTGGGAGTTTCGGAAGTCGGCCAGCGATTCGCGGCGGTACTTTTGCTGTGCGGAATCGGGACGGCGACCTGGACCCTGACGACGGTCGTCCAGTATGCGGTCAGTTATCAGTTCGACTGGAAGAAGCGAATGGCCAAAGCATTGAATCGCGTGTCGAATCACATAGTCGTTTGTGGCTTCGGGCGGATCGGGCAGACGATCTGTCGCGAACTGGCTTCCTCGGGAATCGAGTTCATCATCGTAGAGCGTGACGAGCCGATCGCCGCCGAGGCTGTTGCACGCGGGTACCTGGTCGTTCATGGAGACTCGACCGACGAAGCCAATCTGCGGAACGCCGGCCTCGAGCGGGCGCGAGGCATCGTCTGCGCGGTCGAGTCGGACGCCGAAAACGTCTTCATCGCGTTGACCGCTCGCGAGATGAATCCCGATGCGATGATCGCCAGCCGCGCCAACACGGAATCCGGTGCCCGCCGGATCGAACAGGCGGGAGCGACGCTCGTCGTGTCGCCGTTTCTGAGCGCCGGCGAGGACATTGCCCGAGCGATCTCGCGACCGCATCTCGCCGAGTTCCTCCGTCAGTCGAACCGCCACGACAGCGAGTTCTCGCTGTCCGAGGTTGCGGTCGGACATGGCTCATCACTGGCTGGGGAGTCGCTGCAGAGCTACGGCCAGCGGGAAAAATCGATTGCCTTCATCGCGCTGAAACGAGGCGACGGTGAAACAATCTTCCGCCCCAGCGGCGGTGTCCGGTTCGAGCCCAACGACGTCATCATCGCCGCCGGCGTCCCGGACGCTCTATCGAGAATGGCTCTCGCCGCAGGCTGCTGAAACTGGCGAACTCCAATCGAGGTTTTCACTCGCAGTCAGGCAGCTTCGTTGTGCACATACACGTCCCGAGACGGGAACGGGAAGTTGAAGCCACGTTCGTCGAAGCCGAGTTTGATTTGCTCGGTTAACGCCCACATCACAATCCAGTAGTCGGACGTCCGGACCCATGGGCGGACGACAAAATCGACGCTGCTGGCTCCGAGGGCACTGACCGCGACGACTGGTTCCGGCTCGGGGAGGATGCGGTCGTCACTGCGGACGACCTCTTCGAGGAACGCTTTAACTGCTCGCAGATCGTCGCCATAGCTGCAGCCAATGACCAGGTCGATTCGACGCGTCGGCTTGGCCGAAAAGTTGATGATGTTACCGCTGATGACTCCACCGTTCGGAGCGATGACCTGTTTGTTGTCGCCGGTCCGAAGCAGCGTGTTGAAGATCGTGATCTGCTCGACTGTTCCTGAAGTCCCCGCGGCTTCGACGAAGTCGCCGACGCGGAACGGCTTGAACAGAATCAGCATGACGCCGGCCGCGAAATTCGACAGCGAACCCTGTAGTGCGATGCCGATTGCGATTCCGGCAGCACCCAGAATGGCAGCAAGCGAGGTTGTATCGACGCCCAGCCGGTTCAGTGCCATCAGAATTACGAGTACGAACAGCAGCGTTTGAGCGATATCTGACAGAAACTTCGCCAGCGTCTCGTCGACCTTGGACCGCTTCATGATCGAATTGAGCAGCCGCACGATCAGCCTGGTTGCCCATTTGCCAACAATATAGACAGCGATGGCTGCGACCAGATTGACGAGGAAGTCAAGCCCTCGTTGGGCGGCGAAGGTCTTCACCTCGTCAATGATCTCCTGGAAGTCGATATTCCAGTCGATCGCCAGCAGCAGAATGACGTCGTTCATGTCCCCGTCCCTGGGCTCAGAGTTCGTGCGAAGGTGCCGTTTGAGGGCGAAGTCTGCTGGAGACCTTGATTTGCGCAAAGACCGGTTGTTGGAGCTGAGGTTTCCGGCAGTCTCATCGCCAGTGAACGTGTGCCTCAGCGGCTGCGAACTTCAATGAGCACGTCGTCCGGAGCTGTTTCCGTGACTGAAACGTCGACCGCGAGGAATCGCTGGATCACTTCGATGTGCGTCTTCGAGTGGTCTGTGAGATTCAGAGTCCGGAACACGCCTCCGCCGGTGCTCTGGGCGGCTCCGATGGCCAGAGGCAGCAGCAACTGGTCGGCGAGGTGCTGGCCGACAGGGGCGTCGCTGTCGAGATATCGCTTCACCTGTCGGGCGAGCTGAGACGCGACTCGCTCGGCACGTTTGCCTGGCTCGTCAAATTCGACGAGCACTTCAGTGAGGTTCTCGAACTGCAGATCGCAGATCAGTGCGTTGCCGGGGCCAGCTGAGTTCTTTACGACAGTGACCTCGGCAACGTCTTCCGGCCAGTCGAGTTCGCTGGTCAGAGTGCGACACTCGCGGCGACCGATGTTCTCGTTGAGCAACGCGAGAAGCGCCTGTGCTCGGCGCTCAACCAACTCGCCGCGTTTTGTCAGGTTCAGTGGTTCCAGAGTGGGAGACGGCGAAACCGTCACTTCGATCTGTCCCTTGCCGACGGGGAAGAATCCGGGGCGGACGAGCTGGGCGGCGACTTGCGGGCCGAGCTGGTTGACCAGTGGCAGGTAGGTTCGCTGTAGAAACTCGAACGGCGGTGCCATCGGGTTGTGCGTTCCGCCTTCGATCCGCAACGTTGAGGGGCCGTCTGCGCAGAGCAGGGCGGGGAGGACAGTCTGCAGGATGAGGCTCGTGCTGCCAGCCGTTCCGATGCGGAATGAGTAGTCGCCGCTGGAAACCTCGCCTGGCTGAAACGTCAGCTCACGGGATCCGATGGCAGTTCCGTAGATCTGCGCATTGCAGATTTCGCTGGCTGCAGTAACTGCCGTCAGATGCGCCCGCATCAGTCCCGGCTTTTTCCGGCCAGCTCGGATTCGAGTCAGTCGGACGGCCTGCCCGGTGACCATCGCCAGTGTCAGCGAGGACCGCAGAATCTGTCCGCCGCCCTCGCCCTGTGATCCATCGATCTCAATCATCAGTCGCCTCGCCTTTCAGAGTTCCGCTGGTGTTTGTGGCGACGCGGACACGCGATCAGCCCATCAGGCTCGGTTCTGATGGCGACTTGTTGGGGCAGGTAAGCGGCGGCTACTGCAGTTCGCGACCGCAATGGCGGCAGCGGTGTCTCGAACTGTCGGTCTCGCGACCGCAGTGGAAGCACGTCATCGGAGCGGTGCGTTCTTCAAAACGGCTGCTGGCATCGATGCCGGCACTGAAAACCAGCGAGCCGACAGCAAGTCCGGCAAGGATCAGTCCCAGGCCTGACAACAGCCAGAAGATCATGCTTTGGCTCCAGAGGACGTCGGTGAGCACTCGCAGCAAAGTGCCGGACCTTACAAGGTTGTCACGTGGACTGAGTAGCTCAACGAGAGGACAGACAATGAAAACAGGCCGCCGGGAACTGTGTCCTGGCGGCCTGAGAAGCTGACAGTTTTGTTGAGCTGATTGGCTCGGAATTTCCTTACCAGACGTGGCCGGGAATCGTCACGTTGAAGTTTGGCTGGCCTGGGTAGTACCACGGTCGGCGGTAGCTGTAGTATGGATACCGGATGTGGCCGGCTTCGCCGCGGGCGTTAAACAGCGGCCCGAACTGGCCGACGTACCCTGCATTCATCAGGTCGTACAGAGGAGTCTGGGCAAAAGGGGCAACCGGAACGATGGGAGCCATTGGGGCGACAGGCATCGGCTGCCACGCCGGCGGATAGGCTGGAGCGGCCTGCTGCGGCTGGTAGTAATAGTAGTAATACGTCGGTGTGTAGATTTGAGTCTGCTGAGCGACCGCGCCGGCTGGGACAGTATTTGTCACCGCGACGGTTGGCTGAGGTGTCACCGACGCTGCCAGGGAATTCAGGCCGGGAACCGGGTGGACGACCGTCGCTGGAGCAACCGCCGGTGCCAGTGCGACAGTTTGAGGTGTCACGATGACGGATGCCGGGGCCGCGACGGCAACGGGTTGCTGATTCGTGACGACGACAACCGGTTGCTGAGCGTGGGCAATGGTGGCGGAACTGGCGATCGCCAAAGTCAGCGATTTCAGAGCAAAAGAACGAAGCATCATGTTCCCCTCGGATTGAGACCTGTGCAGCGTCGAATGCGAGCGCGACCCGGGGCCGGGCTGCTCTAAGTCGTGCCGCTGTTTTCACGTCTGGCTGTGATTTCCTGCGGCTTTCAGCGACGAGGGGATGTCGCTTCTGGCTGCTGACGAACCGTCAGCAGGAAGTAAAATACGCAGGATGCGTCGAGTATATCCGGGTGTCAGGACTGCTTAAGACGTGCTCCGGATGCTGCCGAAGTTTGCAGGATTCGACGCGGCGAGTTTGACGAATATCTGGATTGATGGTGCCGTGTTGACTCTGCCGGAGTGCGCGGTTTTCACGCAGAGGCCGACAGAATCGTCTGGACGTCTGCAGTGCATCGCGGGCAGTAGCGTCTTGATCCAAAGGGAAATCCCATGCTCAGCAGTTGGCTGGTGGCTCTTTCGGTGGCTGTAAGTCCAGGACAATGTGCGACTTGCGGTCCAGTCGATGGCGGCATGATGGGCGGCGGAATGGCGTTCTCGCCGGGAATGACTTCCGGTTCCTGGTCAGCTGGTATGGGCGGCTTTGGGAATCCATACGATGCCGTCTCGATGGGCGGCGGCGGGGGAGGCGATCAGCTGTACCCATTTGATTCTCCAGAGCCCTGGTTGTGGGGGCATTTTCAGGAGATTCCCGCGTACGGCGGCTATGCCTCGTTCCGGCCGCACAACTACAAGCACGTCCTGGCTCAGATGGATGTAGCAGGTCGCTGGGGCATTTCGCCGACGATGGCGTACTCGCACCAGTGGTATCACAGGTACCGCCAGCGCGGCGGCATGCATCCGAACTTTGGAACTCCATACGCGGCCAGCGGTGAACCGGACTTTGGTGACATTGCCTCGGTTGATGGTTCTTCACCATCTGATCGCGACTTCGGAAGCAGCGGTGACGGTGACTCACTGATTCAGACTGCCGCGATGGAGCGTGGTTATTCCGGGACGCCGATTCCGGGTATCTCGGTGCCGTCGTATCAGTTCGCCTCGGTGCCCGAGGGGCGTAGTGCTCTGGGGGATGAATACCAGAGCCGAATCGCACAGATGCAGCAGCACCTCGATAAACAGAATTACGAGATGCAGGTACTGCGGCAGCAGTTGCAGAACAACTCGAACGCTGGCCAGATGGCCGCAGCGCCGGCTGGGCAGATTCAGTATCCGAACGCCGCGGCGCATCCAGGGCAGGTGTACGCGACGCCTAACATGGCCGCCCCAAACCAGTTCGCTCAGTCTGGCTACCAGGAGTTGCCTCCACCGGCGGCGTACCAGCAGCAGCCCGCTGCATTTCCGCAGGCAAGTGTGCCTGCAATGTTGCCGCAGCAGGTCTATGAGCAGTCGGCCTATCCTCAGTCAGTGCCGGGACCTCAGTTTGCGCCGGCGCCTTCTTCAGGGTATTTTCAGCCGCAGCAGTATCAGCAACCGGCGGCTTCGACTTTCGTCCCGCAACAGTTCGTCCCACAACAGGCCATTCCTCAGTATTCGCAGCCGATAAGCGGCCAGCATGTCTGGGTTCCGCAGGCAGGCAGCGTGACGCCGCAGTCGTATAACGCAGGTCCCTCGGGCCAGGCCTATCAGGCCGCCCCGCAGGTGAATGGAAGCTTGAATGGCTATGTTGCACCTCAGCAGGCTGGCCAGTTCAGTCAGTCGACGATTCCGACTCAGCCTGTAGTGCAGCCGTTGCTGGTCCCGATGGAGTCGGCGGGTCCGTTGGCGGCCCAGGCCTACGGATATGGTGCTCAGCAGCCCGCCGTCACCTATCCGCAAGTTCCGACCGTGCCTCCGGGTGTCGGGACGACCTACGGAAGCGGAAGTTTCGTTCGTTGAGCGGTCTGGTTGCCTCAGAACTCAAGGAAGCAGCAGAGGGCGGACCCGGTGGAAGCAGGTTAGCCGCCGATCGAGACCAGAATCGCGGTCGGTGGCGAGCAGTTTGAGCCCCTGATACCGTTCGGCCCGCTCGACAGAGTGGTCACGGATTCTCACGAGTCCGTGACGATTTGGTTGGTATTCAATGTTTCCCGCGGCGTTCGTGACGCCCCTTATCTCTGCTGGATTTGCTTCGTGACGATGCAGTTTCCCACGGTCGAAGAACAGCTCGCGATCATCCGCCGCGGCGTCGAGAAGATCGTTCCCGAAGAGGAACTTGCGAAAAAGCTCGAACACAGCCGCCAGACCGGTACGCCGCTGCGAGTCAAGTACGGCATCGATCCGACTGGAATCGACGTGCATCTCGGCCACACGGTCCCGCTGCGGAAGATGCGGCAGTTTCAGGAACTCGGGCATCAGATCGTTCTGATCATCGGCAACTACACCGCGATGGTCGGTGATCCCAGCGGTCGAGACGAGGCTCGGGCCAACAGGCTGACGATGGAAGCCGTCGAAGAGAACGCTCGCGATTACCTGCAGCAGGTCGGCAAGGTCATCGATCTGAATCGAACTGAAGTGCATCGTAACGGTGACTGGTTCGGCAAGATGGACTTTGCCCAGGTGCTGAATCTCTGCGGCAAGGTCACTGTCGCGCAACTGCTCACGCGGGACGACTTTTCAAAACGTTACCGCGAAGAGAAGCCGATCTTTCTGCACGAGTGTCTGTACCCGGTCATGCAGGCCTGGGACTCGGTCGAGATTAAGGCCGACATCGAACTTGGCGGCACCGAGCAGCTTTACAGCTTCATGCTGGCTCGCGACCTGCAGCGAGACGCGGGGATCAATCAGCAGATCGGCATCATGTCGCCGATTCTGGTGGGCCTCGATGGCGTCCGCCGAATGGGCAAGAGCCTCGGCAACTACATCGGGATCAGCGAAGACCCGTACGAGATGATGAAGAAGTTCATGCAGCTCTCCGACGAGGTGATGCGCATGTACTTCGAGCTGCTGACCG
>JAPOLP010000878.1 GCA_029977045.1 Planctomycetota bacterium | reverse complement strand
CTGCAGCCAGGCTTCGTCGCCGATAACGTCGAGTGCCGGCTTGCCGCCGATCTTCGCGTTGTAGAAGTCCGGGTACTGCGAGGCTGAGTGGTTACCCCAGATTGTGACGTTCTGGACGTCGGAGACTCCGCAGCCGGCCTTCTGAGCGAGCTGCGTCGTCGCTCGGTTCTGGTCGAGCCGCGTCATGGCGTACCAGCGGTCGCGAGGCACATCCGGAGCGTGCGACATCGCGATCAGGCAGTTCGTGTTGCAGGGGTTGCCGACGACGACGACTCGGACGTCTTTGGCGGCGGCGTTGTTAATCGCCTTGCCGGTGTTCGTAAAGATTGGGCCGTTGACGCGGATCAGGTCGCCGCGTTCCATGCCGTCCTTACGCGGAATACTGCCAACGCAGAGCACGAGGTTACAGTCGCCGAACCCCGCTTCGAGATCATCACTGCTGGCTTTGACGACACCAGCCAGCGTCGGGAAGGCGCAGTCGTCGAGTTCCATTTCAACGCCATCCAGAGCCGGCAGGACGGGCGGAACTTCGACGAGGTGCAGGACGACCGGCTGATCGGGACCGAAGACGGCTCCGGAAGCCAGCCGGAAAATCAGAGCGTAGCCGATGTTTCCGGCTGCTCCGGTGACAGCAACTCGAATCGGGGCTTTCATTTGAGGACTCCTTGGGGTGCGCTGAAGGAATTGTTCTGCGTAGAGAAAGCTGCCGCCGCGTGCGAGCTGACAGCGTGGAAGTTCGATGCGGGCCGGAGTTTAATGCTGCCCTGCTGCCCCTGCCACCGGCGAGAAATCCGAGATTGACTGCTTTCGTTTGACGCCACCGGAGGGTGGCTGGGGTCGAGGAGCGAGGTACGAGCGACGAGCCCCCAGCACGCGACAACCCTCTGTGGGCTCGCTGCACTCGACCACAGACACCCAAGCAACTCGTATAACGCCCAGTCGCAGGCGCCGGCCACCAGCGACGTAGCAAACCAGATCGAAACGGAGACGACGAATGACGCAAACTCAACCACTCGCAGGCCGCACGGCAGTTGTTACAGGAGGCGGCACGGGGATCGGCGCCGCGATCGCACGCACTCTCGCCGAAGCCGGAGCCCGCGTTGCGATCTCAGGCCGTCGTGAAGAGACGCTGCGGGAAGTCGCTGCCTCAGCCGCCAGCG
The DNA here is from genome assembly GCA_029977045.1 of Planctomycetota bacterium. Lineage (GTDB taxonomy): Bacteria > Planctomycetota > Planctomycetia > Planctomycetales > Planctomycetaceae > JAPOLP01. The sequence goes on along the minus strand of JAPOLP010000878.1, from coordinate 2,046 downwards.
GTCCGCCGATCCTGATTCACAAGTGCGACGTCGCAGACCGCGACAGCGTCACCGCGTTCTTCGACTGGGCTCGCGGTGAGCTGGGGCAGATTGACATTCTCGTCAACTCGGCGGGCATCAACATTCCAAACCGGTCGCTCGGATCGATCACGCCGGAAGACTGGGACCGCGTGCTGCAGATCAACGCGACCGGAGCTTTTAACTGCATCTTTCAGGTGCTGCCGGAGATGCGGCAGCGACGGGACGGCGTGATCATCAACATTTGCTCGGTCGCCGGCATTCGGACCGGGCTGCTCGGCGGAGTTGCCTATAACGCGTCCAAGTTCGCAATGGACGCTCTGGCGAGAAGCGTCGGCGAAGAAGAACGCGACAACGGGATCCGCGTCACGTCGATCTACCCTGGCGAGGTCGAGACCCCGATCCTCGACGACCGCCCGGTCCCCGTGACCGACGAGCACCGAGCCCGCATCCTGCAGCCGGAAGATCTGGCCTCGGCCGTTCTGATGGTCGCCTGCCTGCCGCCGCGAGCTCGCGTCCCGGAACTGGTGATGATCCCGACCAGCCAGTCGTTCACGTAACGGCTCGGGACTCCGGTCGATTCATTTTCCATCAGAAGCGGCCTATCATTCCGGCCCCGGTCGGAGTTTCAGACAGCCGTCTGCCTGCCTCATTGCTCTGGCCACGTCCCGCCTGACATTCCGCGGATTGAGCCTGGCTCACCGCTTTTCACGTTACCGGTCAGTTTCAGAATATGGAGTAACTCCCGTGAGCGATCTCACAGCAAAAGTCGCCCAAGCACGAGAAAAACTCGATCAGCACGTCCGCGAATCCGTGGCGTGGCACTTCAGCCCGGAAACCGGCAGCCCGTACTGGCTCGAAAAGGCCAAGACGCTCGACTTCAACCCGCTGACCGACATTCAGTGCTTCGAGGACGTCAAGAAGTTCCCGTTGTTCGAGGACGAGGACCTGCGTGGCGGCCCGCTCGGCAAGTGGATTCCGAAGGGCCTCGCCGGCAAGCCGACCTATGTGTTCGAGACTGGCGGCACGACCGGCATCCCGAAATCGCGTGTCGTCATCGAAGACCACTGGATCGATTACGAAAATTTCAGCGATACGCTGTCGGACGAAGACTTCCCCCGCGGCGCGAACTGGCTGATGCTCGGCCCGTCCGGCCCGCGACGCCTGCGACTGGCAGTCGAGCACCTCGCTCAGCATCGCGGAGGCATCTGCTTCTGCGTCGACCTCGATCCCCGCTGGGTCGTCAAGCTGCTGAAGAAGGGCAAGACCGAAGAAGCCAAAGCGTACGCCGAACACGTCATCGATCAGGCCATGACGATTCTTGGAGCGAACCACAATATCCAGTGCATGTTCGCCACTCCGAAGTTGCTCGAAGCCCTGGCCATGCGGCTGCTGGACGAAGGTTCGAGCGTTGAAGAAGCCGGAATCAAGGGCATCTTTGCGGGCGGCACCGAGTTCACTCCGCAGTGGTACCGCTTCTGTAAAGAAGAGCTGCTCGGCCCGAACGTCTTCATCACGCCGACCTACGGCAACACACTGATGGGCCTGGCCTGCGGCAAGCCGTTCGATCCGGCGGACAACTACAAGATCACCTACTTCGCTCCGCAGCCGCGAGCCGTCATCGAAGTCGTTCAGTTCGACGACTACAACAAGGTTGTCGAAGTCGGCGAAACCGGTCGCGTGAAGCTCTACACCTTCACGAAGGAACTCTTCATCCCCGGCTTCATGGAACGCGACGAGGGAGAACGCGAAGAGCCGATCGACGTCTACCCGTGGCACGGCATCAGCAGCACCCGCCCGTTCCACGAGCTACTGAAGACAACTACGGTCGGCGTTTATTGATCGTCAGGAATGACCTCAGCGCAAAGACGCGGAGACGCAGAGATTCGCAAAGAAGAATGAAGCGTCGGAAAGTGTCATGACTGAGAATGAACTGAGTCACTAGATCATTGGGGCGGCCATTGAGGTTCATAAATGCCTCGGTGGTCCCGGATTACTCGAAGAGCACTATGAGGAAGCATTCTGCTG
>JAPOLP010000313.1 GCA_029977045.1 Planctomycetota bacterium | reverse complement strand
TTTAGGATGAGTCGGCGCGACGCCGCGCGCTCCAAAGTTTGATGGCGTCGCGACGATGCCTTGTCCGAAGTGGTGCTGCCAGATGCGGTTAACCATGACGCGCGCGGTCAAGGGGTGATCGGGATGTGTGAGCCACTCGGCAAGCTGTCGCCGACCGCTTTCTGCCGCCGGAACTGCAGGCTGCGGAAGCTGGTCGAGAAACTGCGGGACGGACCGATCGATCACCGGCCCCGGTTTGCCGGGATCTCCGCTGAACTGGTACACGGCGGGGCGGACGTTTCCTTCGCGGACGGCGTACGCACTCGGAATCTCTGCCGGGTAGCTGCGCAGCTTTGCGGCAGTGATCTCGGCCTTCTGCTGCTCGCTGGCCTGCTCGACGTTTGCGGCGGCCTGCTCGAACGCCTGTCGCAGAGGCTCAGCTTCCGCCGGCGGCAGCAGTGAGACAAAGTGCTGGCGTGGTCGCTTTTGTGACGCGAACTCTTCGGCACCGGCCCACGGGTACTGAGTGCTCTCGAAGATCCCATACAGCCCGTAATACTCGCGCTGCGACACGGGGTCGAACTTGTGGTCGTGGCAGCGGGCACAGCGCAGTGACAGCCCCATGAATGCCTGGCCGACGGTGTCGATCGTATCTTCGAGCGACAGGTGCCAGAGTTCGTATGGCCCTGTTGCGTAACGGCGGCTGAGAGCCAGGAAGCCAGTCGCCGTGACCTGCTCGGCGTATCGGTCGCGCGGACCGTCGGCAGCGAGGATGTCGCCGGCAAGCTGCTCGCGCACAAACTGGTCGTATGGCTTGTCGTTGTTGAACGAATCGATGACGTAATCGCGGTACAACCGGGCTTCGGGAATCGGGTAGTCCGCGTTGTCGCCCGCCGTGTCGGCATAGCGGGCGACGTCGAGCCAGTGCCGGCCCCACCGCTCACCGTAATGCGGAGACGCGAGCAGTGCGTCAATCAGCGCCGACCACGCGGCATCGCTCCACGGAGTCAGAGTCGCGACAGCTTCGGCCATCTGCTCCGGCGTCGGCGGCAGACCGATCAGATCGAAATAGAGCCGCCGGACGAGGGTCCGCGCGTCAGCTTGCCCAACCGGTGTCAGACTTTTCTCGCGCCACTTCGCCGCGACGAACCGGTCGATCGGATGTTCGGGACCGGACTCGGGCGGCTCAGCGTTCGACAGCGGCTCGAACGCCCAGTGCCGCGTCTGAAACGCCGGATCGCCCGTCGCGATTGGTTGCTCGCTTCGAGTCATCGCCAGCGGGATGCGGTACTTCGCGGAGAAGTGCGTTTCGACACCGCCGAGTTCTTCGGTTGTCAGTTGCCTGTTGAAGAGAGCCACCTCAGCGACGTCGCCGACGAATCCGTGCAGCCAGCTTCGCGCGTGTCCCATGAAGAAGCCGAGATCGCTGCGGCGTCCGAAGTCGGGCACCTCGTTGTGGCCAAACAGGCCTGCCTGGACGCCGTTGATCCGCACGCTCGACGATGCTGTCAGCGGGCCGCTCGACTTGCCCAGCGCGATGATCACTGGCGAGCCGTTGACCAGAGGTCGTTCGAATGGCGCGGCAGGCGATGCGTCGTTGCCCCAGCCACCGACGAAGATCGGATGCCCCTGATTGCGTGCTGCGATGCCGAGGATCGCGCAGTACGGCCGACCAGGATTGCCTGGCGGAGCCGGTTCGCCAAAGCCAGCAATCAGACCGTCGGTGTTCTCGGGAACGTGCTGCACTCGGGCGACGATGATCATCGTGAAGTCGTCGTCGCCAGCGATCTCCGGCGCGGTCGCCGCGTTGCCGCCGAGTCCGCTGTCCATCTCAAAATGCACTGCCGGGAACCCAGCGATGCTGCTGCTGGCGACGAAGGTTGCCGGTCGCCCCGTGCCTTCAGTTCGACCACCTGCCGTCGCGACGAGATCGTGTCCGCGACCGCTGCGATCTTCCCAGAGATGAACCGGCTGCCCGTCCTGCCACGGCTGCCCGTCAGCCTGCAGCCAGACCTGCAGAGCCGGCTTCAACGCTGCGCTGTCCGGCGTCAGAGCAGGGCTCATCACCACCGACGAAGACCGTCGAACTGTCACGGAATCAAAGCTCGGCCAGACCGCGCCGTCGTGAATCCAGCGTTCAAAGTCCGCGATCTCCTGCGGCGAGAGTTTTGACTGCGGCGGCATCTTCAACTCGCCGGAATGCCGGATTGCATTGACGAGCAGGCTGCCGTCGGCATCACCCACCACAATCGCGGCCCCGCTGTCGCCGCCCTTCAGCAACGCCTCACGCGAATCAACCCGTAGTCCGCTCTCAACGTCTCCATGACCGTGGCACTCGAAGCAGCGCGAGATCAGAACCGGTCTGATCTTCGTCTCGAAAAAAGCTTCTCGGTCATCATCCGCCAACGAAGGTAAGACGACTACAAGCAGAACAAGAACGCTCGTCAGAACAGTCCGCGCTGACGCGGTTCGTCTGGGCTTGAGTGGTTGATCGAGTCTGCTCATCTCAGCGCCTGTTCGATCGGCCTTGTCACCTGCCAGCCGACTCCTCATTTGAGTTGCAGGCCGCAATCACCGATTCAGCAGTATGGCCAGCCGTGAGCAATCCGGTGAAGCCGAACGCTGTAATTACCGGTTGAGCTGCATTCGGGCGATTCGTGTCAGACGATCGTCGACGTACTCCGGCGGATCGATCGACAGGCTGACGGGCAGCCAGCTTGGGCGTTCGCAGCGCGACTCAGGAAGCCCCGGCAGGAACGGCAGTGAGGCTCCCGGCAGGCCGTTGGGATAGTTGGCTCCAGTCGTTGGATGCAGGTAGATCTTGCGGTCGGTGACGAGGCGTGCGAGCGGCGCGGCGATGTCGGTGCTCAGGCCGAGCCAGAGCACGACGCGCGGATCGCTTCGCAGGGCAAGGCCGAACGAGCCTTCCGCGTCGACATACTCACCCACTTCATTCTGCAGAACTGCCAGCGACACGGAACCTCGTTCGGCGATCAGTTCGAGCATTCCAGCACGAACCTCACCTTCCCGCAGCAGCGTCTGCCAGGTGACCGGCTCGTCTTCGTCCGGTTCAAGATCCTCGTCATCAAACAGGTTGAGCACGCCGCCGGCGTCTTCCTCAGCGTCGTCATCGTCGCCGGCTTCTTCGGCCTTGCGTCGCTGCTCGTCTTCGAGCATCTGCAGCAACCGGCTATCGGGCGTTGCGGCGCGGCAGCGCGTTCGAGCCCACTCGCGCAGTTCGAAAATCTTTTCCTCCATCGTCACCGACAGAGGGACGGTGTCTTCCAGCGCTTCCAGTAACTGCTTCTGCGTGATCGCACCGCCGGAATTGAACGCTTCGACAACGGCCGTCAGTACGGCCTGTTCGATTTCGGCGCCGCTGTAGCCCTCACAGTTCTCGGCGAGTTCCGCGACGTCGTAATTCGCCGGGTCGAGGTCGCGCTTCCGCAAGTGAATCGTCAGAATCTGTTTCCGCTCGTGGAAGTTCGGCAGGTCGACGAAGAACAGTTCGTCGAAGCGGCCGCGCCGCAGCATTTCCGGCGGCAGGCCTGTGACCGAGTTCGCAGTCGCGACGACAAAGACCGGCGCAGGCTTCTCCTGCATCCAGGTCAGGAAGCGACCGAGCAGCCGCATCATCGTCGTGTCGCCGCCGTCTTCACCGACGCCCGCAAAGCCCTTCTCTACTTCGTCGAGCCACAGGACGGCAGGCGCGATCATCTCCATCAGAGAGAGCACGTCGCGCAGGTTCTTCTCTGACTTGCCCGTCTCGCCGCTGAGCAGCATGGCCACGTCGAGGCGTACCAGCGGGAAGCTCATCATGCGCGCGATCGCCCGCGACGTCAGACTCTTTCCGCAACCTTGAACGCCGAGCAGCAGCACACCCTTCGGCGACGGAATGCCCTGTTCGCGAGCCCGTTCGCTGAAGGCCTCGGCCCGCTTGCGGACCCAGTCCTTGAGTGCGTCCAGCCCGCCGATGTCCGCCGCGCCTTCCGCCAGCCCCTGAAACTCCAGCAGCTCCGACCCCTGCACCATGTGCTTCTTTTCGGAGATCAGCAGATCGTAGACCGCATCGTCGATCTCCCGCCGCCCCAGCAGAGCTCGCGAGAGTGCCAGCCGAGCCTGCTTGGTTGTCAGCCCCAGCAGCGTTTTCAGCAGTCGCTCTTCCTGCTTCTGGTTGAGCGTGATCGCCGTTTCGCCCTGATGCTGCCGCTGAATCATCAGGTCCTGCAGCTCGTCGTGCAGTTCCGGCAGGCCCGGCAGCGGCAATTCGATCGAGATCGCATCGCGAAGCAGTTCAACCGGCACAGTGCCGGTCGGTCCCATGATCAGCACGGTCTTGTTCTGAGCGATCAGGTTCGGCACCAGATCCCGCAGCCGCCGCACGACCAGAGGGTCTGTCAGCCACGGATGGAAATCCTTCAGCAGAAAAACGTGATCGCGCGGGTAGTCGCGGATCTGAGCGAGGAACTCTTCCGCGTCCGATGATGCCTTGCCGTTCGCACTTGAAGCAGCTCGACCGCTCTCGGCGACAAGTTCCTTCAGCGGCGGCATCGCCCCACTCGTCGCCGTCCACGTCACCAGCCCGCGGTCAATATCCAGCGCCAGCGAAGCCAGCTCCGACTCCCAGCGTTCCTCTTCCCACGTCGAGAGAAACAGAATCGGAAACCGACACAGCACCCGCTCACGAATAACTTCCAGCACGTCCGACATGACGACTCCTGCAGTCCGACAGACTTTGAGAAGGCACCACTGTACCGACCGAATTCGTCGACTGCACGGAGCAGGATGCACGGAGTCAACCTGTCGGCAGGCCATCGGGTTTCGGCATGTCACCCATCAGCCCTTCGAGGTCGCTCTTTGAGAACTGGTCACAGAGAAACCGTGCCGCACCTCGCCTGAAAAAGCCAAACATCATCGGGAAGAACGGGTCCGTGTTCCGTTGCGATGAGCCTATCCAGGTTCTCAATAACGAGCGCCTTCGCATAAACCGGTACGCGACGATAATTGGTGCTGTCGGCCAGCTTCGTCCGGTATTCAATCAATTCCTGTCGGAGCTCCATGACCATCTTCGGTATCGCAGTTTCGTTTGGTCACAGTGGTTCATATTTCTGCAGTTCAGTTGTACGGTCAGTTTGGCAAACCGAATCGACTGTGCTGAGTCGTACTGCAAAAACCGGCCTACTAGAGCGCATCAGGCTTAGCAGCCCGTTGAAAAACTGACCCGGCTGGCATCAGCAGGAACAGTATTGTTTGCCGATGAGATGGTCAGAGAGGAACAGTGATGGCGATGCGTCGGCGGGCGGAAGAACGGCAGGGGGGCGACGCAGGCGTTGCCCGCCGGGCCGGAGCATGTGTTTTATGAGCGGCTCAACCGACTGCTGGCCGACGTGGGGTTCGACCGGTTCGTAGAAGACCTGGTCGAAGAGTACTACGCGGATCACGGGCGGCCCGGCGTTGCTCCGGGCGTCTATCTCCGGATGCTGTTTGGCGGGTACTTCGAGGGGATCGATTCACAGCGAGCCCCTGTTTGATAGAAAGACAACACGGGCGTGGCGGTGTGCTGACAGTGTGTCGTTGCGGTCTTTTCTGGGGCTCGATCTGACGGAGAAGTTTCCGGATCACAGTTCGCTGACGCGGATTCGCGATCGTTATCCCATCGAGATCGCTGACGAAGTCTTTGCGTTTGTGCTGGGGATCGCTCGTGAGCGGAAGCTGATCTCGGGGGCTCAGGTCAGTGTTGATGCGACGCTGCTGGCGGCCAGCGTGGTGATGAAGTCGATCGTTCGTCGCGACACGGATGAGGACTGGAAGGCGTACCTCAGACGACTCATGGCGGAGGACGGTCTGATCGAGGACGACGACGAACCGACCGACGAGGACCTGCGTCGCTTTGACCGTTCCCGCCAGGGGAAGAAGGTATCCAACGACGACTGGAAGTCTCCGGTCGACGACGACGCCCGCATCGTGAAGCTGAAGGTCGGGCGGACGCCCCTAGGGTACAGGGGCCGAACACACGGTTGATCTGGATTCCGAGTTCGTGCTTTCGGCAACCGTGCAGGACGGAACCGAACCGGACTCGCAGATACTGTGTGACGCAGTGATCGATGCTCAGGAGAATCTGCAGCGAGCCGGCAGCGAAGCAGTCATCACCGAAGTCGCCGCGGACAAGGGCTACCACGCGAACGCACAACTGGCCGGCAGCGACGAACTCGGCCTGAGAACATACATCCCCGAGCCCTCGTTACCGTGCCAGCGGAAGTGGACGGACAAGTGCAACGAGGTGGTGCGTGCCATCACGAACAATCGCCGCCGGATGAAACGGCCCAAGGGCAGGCAACTGCAGAAGCTCCGCAGCGAGCGCGTCGAACGCAGCTTCGCCCACATCTGCGAAACGGGCGGCGCCCGTCGGACATGGCTGCGAGGCCTGAAGAAAATCAACAAGCGTTATCCGGTGACGGTGGCCGCTCACAATCTGGGCCTGATCATGAGAAGCCTGTTCGGTACCGGCAAACCCCGCGAATTCGCGGCCTTGCGGGCTCTCCAGCTTCTCCAGACTTCAACCTGCACGGCCCTGGCCGCGATCCGAACGACATCAGGCTTCCTGACAACGCCACGCCGTTCCGGCGAACCCCCTTGCAATCCCAGACATCACCCAGTCTGCGTTGCTCCATAACCCCACTTCTT
>JAPOLP010000656.1 GCA_029977045.1 Planctomycetota bacterium | reverse complement strand
TCTTTTTTGAGAATCGTGGCATTGGATTTTGACTCCAGAATTGCGAGCTGTGACGGCAACCGATGTCGAAGAGGGCCGCCCGTCAATGACGCGACCTGCGTGATTGATCGTCACATCGGTCATTCTGCGAATGACCCAGCAGATTCTTCCGACCGTTGCGACCCGATTCAGCTGTGTCTGGCAGAGCATCCGGACCGGTTTACCCAACCGGAACAACCGGAACCGAGGCAGCTGGCCGAGCATCCCAGTCCAGACGCGTGCGCGTGCTGATTCCGAACGCGGAATGGCAGCTCAGGCCGGGCACAAACGGGAAGTTGCCGTGTCCGCCGCGCAAATCGTCCGTGGACGATCGCACTGAATCCTGCGGAATCGAAGAGGGCACACTCGCTCGACGAGTCAAAAGCAGCGGCGGTCAGCCTTGCGAATGTGTGGCCGCGACCAGTGAGCCGGCAAATTCGCCGACGGTCGAAATCGCGCTGGCGAGCTTGTCCGGGCTCGTTGCGTCAGCGAGATGCTTCACGATGGCTGACCCTACAATGACGCCGTCGGCGACTTCGCGAAGCATGTCGACCTGGTCGGGCCGGCTGATGCCAAAACCGACGGCCAGTGGTAGATCGGTCTGGCTGCGCAGCCAGCGGAGCTGTTCCGTGAGTTCCGGCGGCAGTTCGTCGCGAACGCCTGTCACGCCGGCAATCGAGATGCAGTAAACGAAGCCGCTGGCTGCCGCGAGAATCTTCTTTGCGCGGTCATTGGGAGTCGTTGGAGCCACCAGTTGAACGAGGTCGGCACCGTTCGATCGGACGATCTCCCCGACCTCCTCAGCTTCGTCAGCCGGCAGGTCGGGAATGATGAATCCGGCGAAGCCTGCTTCGACAGCCTGTTTCACGAACGTATCGACGCCTCGCCGGAAAAGCAGAGCGTAGGACACCATCGCGACCAGCGGTGGCAGTTCGTCTGTGGGCAGTTCGGCAACTCCCCGGAAGATCTCGTCGACGTGCAGCCCGGCATTGAGTGCCCGCGTGTACGACGCCTGGATGACCGGCCCATCGGCGATCGGATCGCTGTACGGGAACCCAACCTCGATCAGGTCAACGCCCCACGCTCCCAGTTCCTGAATCAGCGACTGCGTCGCGTCGATACTCGGATCACCAGCGGTCACAAATGGCATGAATGCCAGATGGCCGTCGGCCTTGAGTGCGGAAAACGTCGCTGCGATGCGGGTCTGCTGAGTCACTTGTTCGATCTCTGTTGATTGGCAGTCGGCTGCTGGATGCCGATGGTCTCTGGACCGGAGTCGGGCGGAAGTGCCGAGTCGGTAATCAGTCGATGTCCTGTCCGAGCAACCGGGCGACTTCGTAAACATCCTTGTCGCCGCGACCGGAGAGGCAGACGACGATCACGTCGTCCTTTGAGCGTTCGCTCGCCGTCTTCAGAACCTGAGCGATGGCGTGGGAACTTTCGATTGCCGGCAGGATGCCTTCCAGACGTGCCATCTTCTGAAAGGCGTCGAGTGCTTCGTCGTCGCGGATGGCGACGTAGTTCACTCTACCGGTGTCCTTCCAGTAGCTGTGCTCGGGGCCGACGCCGGGGTAATCGAGGCCGGCGGAGATTGAGTGGACATCCTGTGTCTGGCCATCTTCGTCCTGCAGAACGTAGCTGTAACTGCCGTGCAGAACGCCTTTGTTTCCGTAGCTGAGCGTGCTCGCGTGCTCGCCGGGGTCCGAACTGCGGCCACCGGCTTCGACACCGGTCAGCGCAACTTCGTCGTCATCAACGAACGGATAGAACATGCCGGCAGAGTTTGAGCCCCCGCCGACACAGGCGATGACTTCGCCCGGCAGCCGACCGGTTGCGTCCAGACACTGCTGGCGGGCTTCGCGGCCGATGATCGACTGAAAGTCGCGAACCATCATCGGGAACGGATGAGGGCCGACGACCGATCCGATGATGTAGTGCGTCGAGTCAACCGTCGACATCCAGTCCCGCATCGCCTCGTTGATCGCGTCCCGCAGAGTTCGTGAGCCGCTGGTAACCGAACTGACGGTCGCTCCCATCGTCCGCATGTTGAAGACGTTCAGCTTCTGGCGACGAATATCCTCTTCGCCCATGTAGACGACGCATTCAAGACCAAAGCGGGCACAGGCGACTGCGGTCGCGACTCCGTGCTGACCGGCACCCGTCTCGGCGATGACTCGCTTCTTACCCATCCGACGGGTCAGCAGGACCTGCCCCATCGTGTTGTTGATCTTGTGAGCCCCGGTGTGGTTGAGGTCTTCCCGCTTGAGATAGATCCTCGCGCCGCCGCAGTGCTCAGTCAGACGTTCTGCAAAATACAGCGGGTTGGGACGCCCGACGAAGTTCTTCAGCAGGTCATCGAGTTCCGCCTGAAACGCCGGATCCTGCCTCGCCCGCTCATATTCGTCCGTGAGCTGTTCCAGCGCGTGCATCAGAGTTTCGGGAACGAAGCGGCGTCCGAATTCACCGAAGCGGCCTGCAATATCCGGGACCTGGCTGCTGGCTTTGGTTGCTGTCGAAGCGGTCATTGGGCGAGTTTCTTCCTGGGAGCGATTCACATTTGAGAGCCCCGCTGACGGTCGGAAACCGTCGGCAGGCGGGAATTCTAGGACTGCACCTGCGGAGTCGCCAGTCGCCGAATTCCTGTGGGGCACAGGCAATTTCCGTTTTCGGCAAGACCGCCAATTCACTCAGTTTGTTCACACTGACGCATTTGCTAGAAAGCCCGTCGGCAGGAACTGCCACGACAAACCGGCGGCAGACACGACAGGACGGAGCCTGATGAGCAGCAACAGGGACGCATTCCAGGACGCGGTTTCGAGCAATTCACTGGCAGAGACCGCCTGCGGCACCAGCGAATCGGCAGATTCGCCGAGGTTCCCCGCAATTCTGCTGTTTGGGATGCCGGGAGCCGGGAAAGGCACACAGGGCCGGTTACTCGGCACGATGACCGGCCTGTTTCACATTTCGACGGGCGAAATCTTCCGCAGCCTCGACCGATCTACCGAAGACGGGCGAACCGTCCGCGACCTGATTGATCACGGGAATCTGGTCCCCGACGATCTGGCCGTCCGGCTCTGGCGAGGCTGGTGCGAGAATGCGGTCAGAGATGGTTACCTGTCGCCAGCCGATGACGTGGTCATCCTTGACGGAATTCCCCGCAGCGTCAGGCAATGCAAAATGCTGGACGCTGAAGTCGACGTCCTGGCCGTCGTCCACCTGGCGACGCAGAACGATGAACCGATCGTCGAACGACTGCTGCTGCGTGGCTCAACTGACGGACGCGACGACGACCGCAGCGAAGCAATCATTCGACGGCGTTTCGACATTTACCGGCAGACGACAGCACCAGTGCTCGACTACTACCCGGCTGAGATCCGGCACGAAATCAATCCGCTGGGTACGCCGATTGAGGTCAAGAAACGGATTCTTGAACGGATCATTCCGGTACTTCGCGGACGAGCCACTGTCGAGTACTGACTGGCGATCAATATGGTCAGTGGACAAAATTGACTCGCTGGTCTCAACGAAAATGCCCGCCTTGATGAATCAAGGCGGGCGATGCGAACTCGTATCGATCGACAGCGAATAGCTGCAGTTACTGCGTCACGTTCTGCTCCCGGAACGGGAAGGTGTCGATTGGAAACAGTGGCACGGGGTCCTGCGGTGCCTGGGTGACCGTGTAGGGAATCGCGTAGGCCCCGACCTTGCCGGAGTTCAGCTCAGCGACGTACAGAGCACTCTGACCCCACTGTGCGCCGCGCTGGCTCTGAATCTCAGCTGCTCCAGCAGACACCGCGTAGTACGGTTCTCCTCCGGCATTGACCTGGAAGTCTTCAGCCAGACTCCGGTAGTAGAAGTTAAGGAACGCTGTCCCACTACCTCGGGTGCGTCCGAGGCGGGCTCCCGTCAGGCGTCCGGTGAGGAAGTCAACAACGAAAACAGCCTCACTTCCGCCAATCAGGCCACCGCCGGCGGTGACCGGAACCGTGATGATCGCAAACTTTTCGTTGCGGTCAGACGTGGCAGCACTCAGAGGTTCGTGCGGCCAGATGGAAGCCATGGCGAGTCCGGCGGCAAAGCCCAGAGTCAGCCAGACCAGCTTTCGGTCAGATCGATGCACAG
>JAPOLP010000355.1 GCA_029977045.1 Planctomycetota bacterium | reverse complement strand
TTTCGTGGACCGTTCTCACTTCTGATTCCTGAGAAGCGTGTCCCAGGTGAGCCGCGAGGAGGTGAACCGCCTCTGCTCCCCTTTGTGCTGGGTGAATTGCCGCAGTCTTTTGCGATACGTGCTCTGGCGGCTCCGCCCCGTTCCGAACGGCCCTCTCTGACGTCGAAAGCGGTCCCTTCATGCGACGTGGAGCGGTCATTCTTTGTGGTGGACACAGCCGGCGGATGGGGCGTCCCAAAGCGCTGCTCCCGTTCGGCGACGAACTGATGTTGCAGCGAGTCTGCCGGATCCTCGGCGCGGTCGTCCCGCAAATCTTCGTTGTCGCCGCACAGGATCAGGAACTCCCGGAGCTGCCTGCAAACGTAACCGTCGTTCGCGACGAGTACGAATCCCTCGGCCCGCTGGCGGGAATTGCAACGGGCCTCGGCGCCGCGCGAATGACCTGCGAAGCCGTTTTTGTCACCGCCTGCGACGTTCCGTTGTTGAAGCCAGAGTTCGTCGAGCGAATGTTCGACCTGCTGGCTGATCAAGATGCCGCCGTCCCGACCGACGGCGATCACATTCACGTCCTGTCGGGCGTCTATCGAACAACTCTCGAAGACGCCGCTCGCAGGTTGCTGAAAAACGATCGCCGTCGTCCGCTGTTTCTGGTCGAGGAATCAAACTCGGTACTGGTCCCCGAAACCGACCTCGAAGCCGTCGATCCAGATCTGTTCTCACTGCGAAACACGAACACCCCCGAGGACTACGAGGCTGCACTGAGAATTGAAGGGAAGTAGTTCGCAGTCAGGATCGATCGCAACGCCGCTCCGGCAATCCGGTGCCCTATTTCAGCGAGGAAGCTACTTCGACCAGCGTCCTCACCATGCAGCCGGTGGCGCCGCCTTCGCGATGTGGCTTGTTGCTTGAGGCGAAGGACGGGCCGGCGATATCGAGATGCACCCACGGTTTTTTGTCGACGAACTTTTCAAGGAACTTGGCGGCGGTGATGGCTCCGCCCCAGCGGCCGCCGATGTTGCGGCAGTCGGCCACGTCGCTCTTGAGTAGTTCGGCATAGAAGTCGAACGTCGGCAACTGCCAGACGTATTCGCCCGCAGTCGACGCGGCGGCGAGAACCTGATTGCACCAGTCCTGATCGTTGCTGAATGCGCCGGTGACGTCTTCTCCCAGTGCGACGACGCAGGCTCCGGTGAGAGTGGCAAGGTCGATAATCCGATCGGCACCGCGTTCGACCGCGTAGTGCAGAACGTCGGCCAGGACCAGGCGGCCTTCGGCGTCAGTGTTCTGTACCTCGATCGTCACTCCGTTACGCGCGGTCAGGATGTCGCCCAGTTTGTATGACGAGCCGCTGACCATGTTTTCGACCAGCCCCAGATACGCCGTCACGTTGACCGGCAGCTTGAGTCGGGCGATCGCGGCAATGGCTCCGAGGGCCGTCGCGGAGCCGGCCATGTCGCTTTTCATCGTGAGCATTCCGTCCGATGGTTTCAGCGACAGGCCACCACTGTCGAACGTCACGCCCTTCCCAACGATGGCCAGTGTCGGCGTGTCGTCTCCTGCTCCGCGATACTCGACGAACACGACGCGCGGCGGACGGTCGCTGCCCTGCGCGACCGCCAGCAGCGAACCCATTTTCTCGGCTTCGAGTTTCTTCCGATTAAGGACCGTGCAGGACAGGCCGAGGTCGGCGGCGACCTGCTGAGCCCGTTCGGCGACGCTCTCCGGGTGAATCTGCTGCGGCGGCAGGTTCACGAGATCACGCGTCAGATTAATTGCCTCGCCAAGGATGACACCGTGGGTAACCGCTGCTTCTGTTGCCGACGTCGCTCCGTCGTCAACGAGCAACGTGGCGGATGCGAGCGGGTGGTGTCCACGTTCGGCTTTCAGTGAGTCCTGACCAACTCCACCGACGGTCAGGCTGATCGCCAGCGTTTCGATAATCTGTTCCGCCGAGATGTCTCCACCGGAGACCTGCGGCACGGCGACCGCCACGGAGACATCGGCCTTTGACGAGACTGACCGGACTGCCGCCATCGCAGCCTTCTCGAAGCGAGGCCGTGTCAACTCGTCGGCCTTTCCGAGCCCGACGACGAGCAGGCGTTGAGCAGCAATTCCGCTGGCGTCTGGTAGCGGCAACAGTTCCGCAAGCTTGCCAGTCAGGTCGCCGGACTCACTGAGTCGGGTCAGCACGCCGCCGAGCGTCCGGTCGAGTTCTCCGAGTGGTCCGTCGAAGTTGCGCGAGCTATCGATAGTCACGATCAGCCAGTCGGCTTCAGCTTCGTGGTAAGGGGTCGTTGCGACGTTGATTGTCATTTAAGCGTTTCCTGTTGTCTGTGTTGTTTCACCCGAATCCCCAAGCGACGGCGTTCGTCTCGGGAGTGAGTTCGGCAAAACGCCATCGCCTGGGGCTTCGAGTGAAACAGTCAAAGCTGGTGGATTCTCATTCCGCCGTCGATGTACAGCACCTGACCTGTGGCGTAGGGGATGTCTTCTCGAACCAGAGCTGCGATGGCTCGTCCGACGTCGGATGGTTCGCCCCAGCGGCGTTCGAGTGTCAGGCCGTCGGCGATCAGGCGGTCGTATTTTTCCGTGACGCCCGAGGTCATATCGCTGCGGATCACTCCCGGTTGTACCTCGTAGACGCGGATGCCGAATTCGACCAGTCGTGCAGCCCACAGCTTCGTGGCCATGCCGGTTGCTGCTTTCGTCAGGCAGTAGTCGCCTCGGTTCGTCGAGACAAATTCGGCGGAGATCGACGAAACGTTGATCACGCACGGACTGAAATCGAGCCCCGCCTCGCGTTGTTCGACCATCCAGCGTGCCGCGAGCTGCGTCAGGAAGTAGGGGCCTTTGAGATTCGTTGCGACAACGCGATCGAAGCTCTCTTCGTCGGCGTCCAGCAGATCCTTGCGACCCGGCGACGTGATCCCGGCATTGTTGACCAGCACGTCGAGTCGTCCGAGTTCTGATCGAATCTGCTCGATCATCGCCGTTCGGTCATCCGCCGAACCAACGTCGCCCTGGCAGTAAATCGCCTTTTGGCCTGTCGAGCGAAATTCGTCGAGTACGTCAGCGACCTGCTCGGCTGGTCGCATGCCGTTCAGTGCCAGCGAAAAACCGTCGGCAGCCAGTGACCTCGCAATTCCGAGTCCGATCCCGCGTGCTCCGCCGGTAATCAGGGCAACTTTGCCTGTGTCAGCCACGCCACTTCCTGCCTGCTGAAAGACGTCTGTCAGACTCGAACCTGCCGGCCAGAGTCTGGGTATGATATCCGGACTATAGTCGCACGGCTCCGATCTCAGAATTGTGGCGAGAGCCGCAGTTTGCCTGCACAAGTTCGAGACTGGCGGGAGTCCGTTGGGGATAGGCGGACGCTGCGATCCGTGCAGTCTTTCGCGAGTTCCTGAGAAGCCACTGGACGCCTCGCCCAGCTGCCTTAGACAGGAAACTTCGACATTCTTCCTGGAGTTCTCGATGTGTCGTTTCAATTCCGGCGTCAGCAGGATCCTGGCTGTGGTGTTGCTCACAGGTGTGATATCTCCAGGCCTGGCCAGCGATCAGGATGCCAATGAGCCGCCAAAACCCGCTCCGCCGGTCGCCCGGATTGTCATCTCGCCAGAGACGACTCACTTTACGGAACCATTGCAGGAAGATGGTCTGGTCGACGTGGTGGAAGCAGTGAATCGCCATTTCGGCCAGAACATTTCTCCTGAACAGAACGCAGCAGTCGTTCTTTACGAAGTACTTGGACCTTCGCCTGCAGGCGTAAGGCTGAGCGACGAGTTCTTCAAAACGCTGGGCATGTCCCGTCCTCCTGAAAACGGCGATTACTTCCAGGAATACGGAACGTGGCAACAGACGAAAGGACGCAAGGTCTCACTTGATGACTTCAACCGTGCAATGGCGGGTCCGTGGAAACGCAACGACCTGCCGGAAATCTATGACTGGCTGGAAGCGTCCCGACCCCACCTCGATCGGATCGCCGAAGGTACAAAGCGTCCGGATTACTTCTCGCCGCTGATTCCTCCGACTGATGCTCAAGGACGTCGAGCGGGCATGGTCAACACGTTGCTGCCGGGCGTTCAGATGTCGCGTGCTCTGGCCAGGGCGATGCTGTGTCGAGGTATGCTGCTTCTGGGCGAAGGGAGCCACATGGATGCATGGCGGGATTTCTTTGCGCTGCATCGTCTTGGAAGGCAGATCGGTCGTTCGGCGACGCTGATCGAACATCTTGTCGGAGTCGCGCTGGAGACGATGGCACTGGAGGCGGAGACGCGATGGATTGAACACGTCCAGCCTGGAGTGAAGTTGGCGGCCCGCGTCCGGGAAGAACTCCAGTCTCTGCCGGAGATCTCCTCAATGGCAGATGCGGTCGACATCACGGAACGAGCGATGTACATCGACAGCGTGCTGCTACTGAGTCAGAACCGGATTAACCTGGGAATGCTGGCAGGTGCAAACGATGGCGTGCCACCAGTGCTGCAGCAGGCAGCAACGGCACTAATTGACTGGAATTCCGTACTTCGAAAAGGGAACCAGTGGTACGACCGAATGGCAGCAGCCATGAGGCTCGAAGATCGACAGGCCCGCCAGGCGATGTTGCGGAAGGTCGAACAGGAACTCAAGCAGGCACAAAAAGAGGGTGCCGCTCCGGGAAAGCTGGCGCTCGCAGTACTTCCGGGACTGGCTTCGCCCATCCTGACTGACGCATACAGTTCAGCCCTGGCAGCATTACTGTTGCCGGGCATCAATGCCGCGCAGCACGCCGAAGACCGGCAACGGCAGAACTTCGACAATCTGCTGGTGACACTAACGCTGTTCTCCGCCCTCGCTGCATCCGGTGAGTTTCCTGAGCGTCTGGACCAGCTTGTTCCGCAGCAATTGATGACCGTTCCAATTGACAGGTTCTCCGGAAGTCCGCTGAAGTACCGTCGCACCGCCGACGGTTTCGAGCTGTACAGTGTCGGCAAAAACGAAACCGACGATGGCGGGCGCACGTTCGGCGACGAGAAGCCCGGAGACGATCTGGTCGTCCGGATTTCGCTCGCGAAGACCGCCCCTGCGAACTGAGCATCAGAACCAATGCTGCGAGTTAATCACCGGATTCAGATCCCGTTCACCGAGTTCGACTTCTCGTTTTCGCGCAGCGGCGGGCCGGGCGGACAGAATGTCAACAAGGTCAACTCGAAGGTGACGCTGCGATGGAACATCGCGAAGTCAGCGACGCTGCCGGGCGACGTTCGCGAGCGTTTCGTTCAAAAGCACCGTCGACGGATCACGATTGACGGCGAGTTTGTCATGCACAGCGAGCGGTATCGTGATCAAGGCCGCAACGTCGCCGACTGCCTGGAAAAGCTTCGAGAGCTGCTGCTGGAAGTAGCTGTCGCTCCAAAGATGCGGAAGGTGACGAAGCCGACCAAAGGGTCGAAAGAACGGCGATTGAAAGAGAAGCGTGCTGTATCCGAACGCAAAGTGCGGCGACGCAAGCCGGGGTTTGATGATTGAGTTTCGACAAACGAAAGGCTCAATCTCGAACTCTGCTTTAGAAGGCATTCCTTCTGAAACTCTTCATTGAGCTCAGCAGAGAGCGCCGGCCAGTTCGCCGACTTCTGCGAAGTTCAGCTCGAACGGAGCCTCGAAAGCGTCGCGGGCGGCGTTTGCTCGGGCGCGGTTGCGGCACAGGGGGACGAGCGTTTCTGCGAACGCGTCGGCGATGATCCGATGGCCTTCGGGGCCGGGGTGCAGGCGGTCGGGGAGCAGCGCTTCCAGATCGCGGCGATCGGAAAAGCGATCGAACAGGTCGATCGTCGGGGCACCGAATTGGCTGGCAGCGTTGCGGGCCTGCTCGGCGTAGGGCTCCATCGTGTGGCGTGCCGGGGAATCGTCCCGCTGGACGTCGATTCGTGGTGACGGAGTGGCGAAGACCGGGAAGGCGTCGAGGGCGATGACTTTTTCGGCGATCCGGCAGAGGTTGTCGCGGTACTGAGCGGGCTCGCAGCCGGTGCGGCCTCCGGGTGGCTGAGCGTCGTTCAGGCCGAGGGCGACGACAACGATGTGCGGGCGCTGGCGACCGACCATCCGGTCGAAGCGTCTCAGGGCGTACCCAGTGTCCACTCCGTCGATCGCGCTGCGGCTGACCGAGACGTCGACTCCGGAATCATCCAGAGATTCCTGCAGTAGTGACACGTAAGCGGTCGATTCCACGACTCCGCTGAATCCAGCGCCGACCGTGACGGAATCTCCCAGGACAAGAACGGCTTCACGCATTGACCAACCCTGCCTTCAGAACGAAATCGATGCTGCGGGTCTG
>JAPOLP010000926.1 GCA_029977045.1 Planctomycetota bacterium | reverse complement strand
GCCTGAAATCGGATGGTGCGGCATCGCAGCGGTATGAGGAGCGATCAGCGTGACGGTCTGGCGAGTAGAACTCGATCTCTTCCGAGGCCCGCTTGACCTGCTGCTGTATCTCGTTCGGCGAGATGAACTCGACATTCGCGAGATGCCGATCGCCCGGATCACCCGGCAGTTCGAGCAGTATCTCACGGTGCTGCAGTTTCTCGACCTGGAACTCGTCGGCGAGTTTCTGGTCATGGCGAGCACGCTGGCTGAGATCAAAAGCCGGCTGGTGCTGCCGTCGCCGGAAGAGGAAACCGAGGACGAGGTTGAAGTCGCGGACGATGATCCGCGCAGCGATCTGATCCGCCAGTTGCTCGAATACCGCCGCTATAAAGATGCGGCGTCGGCACTCGAAGAGCACGCGGCTGAGTGGCAGGAGCGGTACCCGCGGCTCACAAACGAGCGGCCCAGGGTCGGCAATCAGCCGCAGGATGACCTGATCAAGGAAGTCGAACTGTGGGACCTGGTCAGTGCGCTGGCCCGAGTCCTCGAGAAGAAGGTCATCGACGAGAAGGCTCGCATCCGCTACGACGACACTCCGATTTCCGTCTGGGTCGAGCGAGTCGGAGCAACTGTTCGCGAGCAGGAACGCGTTGCGTTCTCGACCTTGTTCGAGGACGCGAACGAACGCAGCAAGATCATCGGCATCTTTCTGGCGATCCTCGAACTGTTGCGGCATCACCACTTCCGTGCGGATCAGGAAGAGGACTTCGGCGAAATCTGGATTATGCCGCCGCTGGAAGGTGTTGATTTCGACGCTGGCCCCATCCCGGACGAGCAGGACTCGGAGACCGACGAGGCCGAGGCCGATCAGGCTTAGTTTTAAGGCCAGGCTCTCTTTGTCAGTTCGTTCTGCACTGCCGTCTGAATGTGCCGCGTGCGGACTGCCTGGCCAGCGTTTCGGAGCCGCATCCTGACGAAACTGCCTTGTCGCCGTTGCCTGCCAAATTGTCGCAGCCTGGCATTTCGGTCCTGTCTCGTGCAGACTTCCCGTCGGCGTCGCTGAAACTACGGGAACGGAGGGTCGGTCGACGCTGCATCGTCAGTGAGCCGGGGGCGGGATCTGACTGGGAACGCTGGGTGCGGATGGCAATCGGCGAATGGAGTGACAGATCGATGCCGTGCTTCAAAGAGTGGAGTTCCGGAGCCCGACCGCGCGCCCGATTGACCAGCGTGATGGTCTGCCTTGCAGTCCTCGGAATAACGATGTCTTTCGCGGTGCTGTCGCTGAGTGCGGCCCCGCCGACCGCTAACGACGACGCAGGCAAGCGTGATCGCGAGGGAATCACGCAAAGCGAACGCAAGTCGTCTGCTGGCTCGAAGCCGTTACAGAGCCCGTTACTGCGTGGCCTGCAGCAGTCGATCGGCGATCTCGAAGCATTCGAGGAAAGTGGAACAGCCGGCGCGTTGACACAGCAGCTTGAGCAGGCGGATTCCCTGCTGACTTCTGTTCGGGAACAGAACCGTCGGGCGTTGAGTTCGATGAATCGTCAGCAACGCGTTGGACGCGCCCGGCAGTCACCGAACCTGCTGTTGATCACGATTGACCGGCTCGGCTGGCGCGAGCTGGGGTGCTACGGCCAGAAGCAGATTCAGACGCCGCGAATCGACGAACTGGCTGAGCAGGGACTGCGGCTGAGCCGCTTTTACGCGGGCAGTGCGGACTCATCGGCCGCTCGCTGGACGCTGCTCAATGGGTTGAACACCGGACACGCTCCGACCGACCGCGACGACCGGTTCCGCATTCAGGGCGCGGATCGAACGATGGCCCAGTGGCTATGGGATGCTGGATTCGTCACTGGCTTTTTCGGTCTCTGGCCGAACGGCGATCTGCCGACTCAGCATGGGTATGAAGACTGGTCGGGGTTTCTGAACTCGTCCGAGATTGCGGGGGGATATCCTAGGTCGATTCGGATCGACGGAGCGGAGATTTCGATCCTGGCCAATCAGAATGGTGCCCGGCAGATCTCGACGAATCGGCTGCTGACGAGCGAGCTGCACTCGTGGTTCAACGATGTGCGTTCGCAGCGTCGTCAGTTCTTTGCCCACGTTGCGCTGCCGGTCGTCGTTGATCAGAGAGACGGCACTTCAGAGTCTGCCGCCCAGATGCATCGTGCGGCTGTTGAAAATGTCGACAGGCTTGTTGGCCAGCTGATTGACGTGCTGGATGCCGCCGGACTGAAGGACCGAACGTGCGTGATTCTGACGGCGGAAAGTGGCCCGGCTCCGAGGCGCGGCGACGTCGTGCAGAGTCTGGAACTCACTGGGGAACTCACGCACGCAGAACATGGCCTCGCTGAGGGGAATCTGCGGGTGCCGTTGATTGTTCGCTGGCCGCGATATGTCGCGCCGGGTTCTGTCAGTGATTACCGGGCAATTGTCTGTGATCTCCTCCCGACGCTGTGTGACCTGGCAGTCGTATCGAAGCGGCCCGGGCAGACGGACGGAGTTTCGCTGCTGCCGCTGCTCGTGGGCCGGGACCAGCCCGAGCATCCTCTGCTGTACTGGGAAACGACCAGTGAGCAGAAAGGGCAGATCGCTCAAGCGGGAGCATGGAAGTGTGTTCGTCTGCCGGGCAGCCGCGACGTGTCTCTGTTCAACCTGGAGGACGATCCGGGGGAAGCGGTCAACGTCGCTGAACGTCATCCGGAAGTTCTGCAGAAGCTGACACGCTGAGTCGTCGGCTTTGAACCGGCTGCAACGATCGCGACCGGGAACGGGACAGAACCGGCAGCGCGGATTGTGACACGCTCGCCGCGGGCGGGATTGCCGGGATCAACAGGTTATTCGGCCTGTCCGGGCACAATCAGATCATGTCGATTCTGCATCGAACGACGCGTGTGTCGGCGGACAGAGGAAAGCGGCAGAATTGCTGAAGTGCGTGACGATGGGAGTTTCGCGAGCCGAATTGCGCGACGGCTTTCCACTCCCATGGTTTCCTGAACCGACGCGTGCATCACCGATTCTCCAGCGTCTCCCGAATACGAT
>JAPOLP010000631.1 GCA_029977045.1 Planctomycetota bacterium | reverse complement strand
GAAACACCCGACGAACTGGCACCTGTCGACGAACCGTGCCAACGAAGTGCTCGTGTCATTGCAGAAGTCCGGGGTCAAGCCCGGTCGCATGAGCAGTTCTGGCTATGGCGAGTACCAGCCGCTGGCTCCGAATTCGAACGACAAGAATCGCTCGCTGAATCGCCGAGTGGAAATCTTCGTCGTCGCTCCAGAGGCGTCGATCGCCGGCTGGGATCCAAAAGGCACGGCGACTCGATAGTCGAAAGGCTCTTAGCTGGATTCGCAGGAATTCAGCCTCCGGATTCCAGCTGCTGAATTCCTGCGAATCCAGCTACGGAGATGTCGGCGGCTGACTGACCAGGCTGCGTTGAGCTTCGATTACTCGCAAAGCCTGCTCGCGGTTCATTGTCAGGTAGCGGTCACGGCCCTCCGGCTGCTGAGTGAACCGCGTGAAGCCGTCGTCGTCGACGCTCACAGTGCCACGTTCTGAAAGTCCGAAGTAGTCGTCGTTCGGGCGAACCGCGTACAGCACGCTGGTCAGGTCCCAGGTCGGACGGTCGTGATTCGGGCCACTGTGCAACAGGTAGGCCTCGCGGACGATGTGATGCTCCCGGTACCGGAAATCGCGAGCGATGCTTTCTCGCGGGTACGGCGCAGCAATGCCGATCCGGAAATCGCTCCACACCACGGGCACGTCGGCGGGCCACTTCTCAGCAAACCGCTGCATCGATCCGATGCCGTTCCGGACGTTGGCTTCCAGATAGTGAGCGTTACCTTGAATCGGCGCGAACGCTCCGGCCATCACGGACACTAGCCGGACCTTTTTGCGAATCAGTTCCAGACCAGCCAGCGGACTGATCGTGTCCGGCTTCGACTCAGCGAGGTCGGCCAGGTTTGCTGCGAGTCCGACCTGCACCAGCGTGATTGACCGATCGTCAGTCCCAGCCAGGACTCGACGCAGCACGCTGACCGCGTCCGGAGCGTCGTCGCCCGCGAGCAGATCGTGCGGATACCGAAGCCGGTCTCCGTCCTTCGTCTTCACCAGGTGCAGGTACTTGCTGTCACGGATCTGAGCATCCCTGGTCACTCCGATGGGAATATCCGGTCGGCCATAAAACGTGTTGACCGCATCGACGAACGGCACCGCCAGCGGGTTGATTTTGGAAACGGTCACTGCTTCGATCGAACACTCACCACGATCAGCCAGCGTGTGCAGCATCGCCAGTGCCAGCACATCGTCGACATCACCGGTGATGTCCGTATCGAAGACGATCCGCACCGGAGCTGCGTCGTCGCCGAAACAGCGTTGCGACAGCAGAGGCAGGATGACAAGAAGCAGCGTCAGTCTGATCATTGATAAGAGTCTCGTTTCCTGCAAAGTAGCGACGACGTTGCAGAGAGCTGCGAATTAAGAACGGCGTCTCACATTGAGCCCGCAGTCTGTTTAGCCACGAACCGGGTCAGGCTGTCGCCACGGGGGCGGACAGGCCTTGTCGATCTGCTCGAAGTGAGCGGCGGGGATCGTGACGTCCAGTGAAGCCACTGCGTCCTCGATCTGCTGCAGCGTTTTCACCCCGACGACCAGGGAATTCATCGCTGGCTGACTGAGCGCCCATGCGAGCGAGTATTGAGCTGATGGCACTCCGAGTTCCGCCGCGAGGCTGTCGATCTTTTCCAGCCGGTCAAACAGCGCGTCGTCGAAGCCCCACATCCATTCGGGCTTTTCTGCCGCCCGAGAATCGCCTGGCGGCTTTTGACCTCGCGAGTATTTGCCGGTCAACAGGCCGCCCTGCAGCGGCTGGTACGGAGTCACGCCGATCGAGTGCCGTTGGCAGAACTCCAGGTCCTGTTGGAACTCACGCCGCAGCAGGCTGAACGGAATCTGTGACGAAACGACTCGCGGCCAGCCGTGGCGATCGGCCAGCCACAGCATCTCACACAGCTGAGCGGCGTTGTGATTCGAGGCCCCAAAGTAGCGAACCTTGCCCTGCCTCACGCACTGATCCATCGCGGCCAGCGTCGTCTCCAGCGGAACGTGCCTGTCCGGCCAGTGAATGATGTAAAGGTCGATGTAGTCCGTCTGCAGCCGTTTCAGACTGCGGTCCACCTCGCGAAGAATGTGCGATGCCGAGAGGCCTCGATCCTGCGGTCCCGGCCCGACGGGAGCACAGACCTTGGTTGCCACAACCGCTCGATCCCGCCGTCCGGCGAGTGCCTTGCCCACGATTTCCTCGGCCGCGCCGCCTGGGCTGCCGAGATAGCGAGCGTAGCCCTCATACACGTTGGCGGTGTCGACGAAGTTGATGCCCAGGTCCAGTGCTCCATGCACCAGGCGAATTGCTTCGCCCTCGGCCACGGGCGTTCCGAACGTCATGGTTCCGAGACAGACAGGCGAGACCAGCAGGCCACTGGCTCCAAGTTCGCGATACTTCATAGCCGTTCCCCAAATCTCATACGGCATCAACAACAGAACGCAGTCGACTGACTCTGCAGCCGGCTACGTTTTATTGAGGCTCGCCAAACGATATGCAAATCGAGCGGAGAGTTGGGATTTGAACCCACGCTCTCTTGAAGGACGCTTGTTACGGACTCGGCTGCGAGCGTCTGACTGGCTGGCTTACCGAAGGCCCACGAAATCGACCCCGATTTGAGGCTCCCGGTCGAGCGTTGACGCACGCTGCCAGACGCTGTTCGCAGGGCCATTTCGCTCCGGCGGAAATCACTCGACGACATGCCGGGACGTTCTGGCGATTCGTGCTTGAAAACCAGAGCGAAAGCGCATTCGCGACGGTTTCCGAATGCGAGCGCCAGTGACAAGCGATTCGCGGCGTTCTGCGAGGCTCAGGAGCTGTCGGCTGACGTTGCCGGTTCGCTGTGTTTCCGCACGGTAATTCGTACGGTACAAGTCGGCACTCTGTCTGGCCGGGCTGCCGCTCGCTGCCTGGCTTCCCTGATGCACCTCTGCTGAGATCGCTCTGCGCCCATGTTTGAACAAGCCTTCAAGAACATCGACGACGTGCTGTGGAAAGAGGCCGGTTGTACGACCGAGCTGGACTACACCGAGCAGACGTCGTGGCTGCTGTTTCTCAAATATCTGGACGGGCTGGAGCAGGACCGGGCGGATGAGGCGGCGCTGGACGGCAAGACCTACCGCTTCATCGTGGACGAGCCTTACCGCTGGGAGCAGTGGGCAGCTCCGAAGGGCAAGGACGGGCAGATCGATCACAACCGGGCGATGACGGGCGACGATCTGCGGGACTTCGTCAACGATCAGCTCTTCCCGTATCTGCACGGGTTCAAGCAGCGGGCCAGCGGGCCGAACACGGTCGAGTACAAGATTGGTGAGATCTTCGGCGAAATCAAAAACCGCATCTCCAGCGGCTACAACCTGCGCGAGATCATCGACCACATTGACGAGCTGCGGTTCCGGTCGCAGGCGGAAAAGCACGAACTGTCCGAGCTGTACGAAGCCAAGATTCAGCGGATGGGCAACGCCGGACGCAACGGCGGCGAGTATTACACGCCGCGTCCGCTGATCCGGGCGATTGTCGAGGTCGTCGCTCCGCAGGTGGGCGAGCGGATTTACGACGGTGCCTGCGGTTCGGCGGGCTTTCTGTGTGAGGGCTTCGTTTACCTGACCGATCAGCAGCGGCGGAAGAAAAAGCTGACGACGAGCGACCTGAAGACGCTGCAGGAGCGGACGTTTTACGGCAAGGAGAAGAAGTCGCTGGCCTACGTCATCGCGATCATGAACATGATCCTGCACGGGATCGAAGCGCCGAACATCATCCACACGAACACGCTGACCGAGAACCTGGCGGACATTCAGGAGAAGGACCGGTTCGACGTCGTGCTGGCCAATCCGCCGTTCGGGGGCAAGGAACGCAAGGAAGTGCAGCAGAACTTCCCGATTCGCACCGGCGAGACCGCGTTCCTGTTCCTGCAGCACTTTATCCGGATGCTCAAGGCCGGCGGACGCGGTGGCGTGGTCATCAAGAATACGTTCCTGTCGAACACCGACAACGCGTCGGTCAGCCTGCGGAAGCTGCTGCTGGAGAGCTGCAACCTGCACACGGTGCTCGACTGCCCCGGCGGAACGTTTCAGGGGGCGGGCGTGAAGACCGTCGTCCTGTTCTTTGAGAAAGGCGCGCCGACCCGCAGGGTCTGGTTCTACCAGCTCGACCCCGGTCGCAACATGGGCAAGACCAACCCGTTGAACGACGACGACCTGGCCGAGTTCGTCACGCTGCAGCAGACGTTCGCCGACTCGGACAAGTCCTGGAGCGTCGATGCCGAATCG
>JAPOLP010000759.1 GCA_029977045.1 Planctomycetota bacterium | reverse complement strand
GCGGCTATCGGGTCAAACCTGCGGAATCGTTGCTCTCGGTCTGTGAAGGCGCAGAGCGTTCGACTTTGTCGGCTGCCCGAGATGCGTTGCTGGTTCCGGAGGCCTTCTCCGTTGCGGTGTGGAGGATCACGTTGATGCGATCGTCAAGGACGGTGGGACTTCCCTCGACAATTCTGAGTACGGTGCTGCTGGCCGGACTACTGTCAGGCAGCGTTGTGATGTCCGCTGAGCCGGACGTGTTGCTGCCCGCTCCAGGTGCCGCTGATTCTGGGGCCGAGGCCACCAGCGACCCTCCAGCCTCCGCAGCTCGACCAGCCGACGAAGGATCGCTCGACGAATTCGACGCGCTGCTGAACCTTGCCGAGGAAGACGTTGAGAAGCTGACGACGGTTAAGGTCGTGGCTCCGGCGTTTGAAGAAGTCGTCACAACGGTTTCCCGGCGGAAGAGTACGGTCGGTAAGTCGCCGGCAGCCGTCTTTGTGATCACAAACCAGATGATCCGCCGTTCGGGAGCCCGGTCGCTGCCGGAAGTGCTGCGCATGGCTCCCGGCGTTCATGTGTCGCGGATCAACGGTGCCAAGTGGGCGATCGGGATGCGTGGTTTCGCCGGACGCTTCACAAACAATCTGCTCGTGCAGATCGATGGCCGTAGTGTTTATACGCCGCTGTTCGCCGGTGTCTTCTGGGACACGCAGAACGTCCTGATGGAGGACATTGAGCGAATCGAAGTCGTCCGTGGGCCAGGCGGGACCGTCTGGGGAGCCAACGCGGTTAACGGCGTCATCAACGTCATCACAAAAAACGCCGAGGACACTCAAGGCACGTTTGTGGAAGCTGGTGGCGGTTCGGAACGGGCCTTCGGTTCGGCACGTATCGGCACGCAGCTCGGCGACAATGCCTGGGTCCGCTTCTATGGCAAGTGGTATGAACGCGACACGGGCGGGGCTTCGACTCAGGGAGGCCTGTCCGGCTTTGACGATTCCCGGATGAAGCAGGGCGGCTTCCGTCTCGACTGGCTGCCGGACAGCGACACGCGATTTACGGTCCAGGGCGACATCTACACGGGTGCCTCTGGCGACGTAGAAATGGTGACTGGTCCACCGCCGGAGATTCTGGAAGAAGAAGCACACGACATTCTTCCCCGGGGCGGAAACGTCATCGCTCGGCTCTCGCAAAAGACTGCTGAGGACGCGGGCTGGGACCTGCAGTTCTACTTCGACCATATCGAACGTATTGAGACGTCCGAGCCTCAGAGCACGCGGCGGAACGTCTTCGACATCGACTTTCAGTCCCACTCGCAGCCTGTCGAAGGTCACAACATCGTGTGGGGCGCCGGTTACAGGCTCCACCACGACAGACTCGACACGTCACCCGCGTTCTACTTCTCGTATGACGAAGCAGTCCGCCGGTACGACGTCGCCAGTGCGTTTCTGCAGGACGAGATCACGCTGATCGAGGACAAGCTCAAGCTGACGGTTGGTTCCAAGATTTCACATAACGATTTCACTGGTTGGGAAATCCAGCCGTCCGGTCGCCTCCTGTGGATGCCGACGGAAACTCAGGCAGTCTGGGGGGCCGTTTCGCGATCCGTGCGAACTCCGTCGCGGATCGAAGACGACGGTCGTTTCCCGGTCGCTGCATTTCCGACGGGTCCGCCACCCGCGCCGCCCGGTTACCTGGTGCAGCGTGGCAATCCATTCCTTCAGTCGGAGAACCTGATCGCCTACGAGCTGGGTTACCGCGAACAGGTCACCGAAGAATTTGCGTGGGACCTGGCAGTCTTCTACCACGATTACGAGGATTTCGTCGCTGCCGTACTCCAGCCGCCGGTGTTCGGGCCTGAGCCGGGACTTGTGTTCGATAATCTGTTCGCCAACACCGGTACTGCTGAAACGTACGGAGTCGAACTGAGCGGAAGCTGGCAGGTTATGGAGAACTGGCGTCTGTTCGGTTCCTACACGTTTCTGCGGGCGTTCGCCGATGTCTCCAGCAGTCCAAGCGATGCTCACAACATGTTCTATGTGCAGTCGTCGTGGAACGTCACCGAGGAACTGAACTTCGACACGATTCTACGGTACGTCGACAACCAGCATGCAGCGCCGTCCTACCTGACAATGGACCTGCGTCTGGCATGGCTGCCGACGGAGAATCTGGAGATGTTCGTCGTCGGCCGAAATCTGTTGGACAACGAACATCCTGAACTGGTCAGTGACCACCTGTCGCGGACACCTGGGACTGGTGTCGAATCGGAAGTCTACGGCGGACTGGTCCTGCGATATTGATCCCCGGGGGCTTCACGGGGGCCGAACGCAGAGACGCGGTCGTTTCGGGTACCACCGCGTCAGGCGGCATCCAGGGGGGCGACCGAGAGCATCTGATACAGGGAGTTGATTCGGAATGGGGCTGCTCAGAGGACGAGCAATAATCCAGTTCAGCGTGACCGGCAGGGAGGCAGGCACGCGTTTGCCTTCCATGCGAACTGCTGCGCGACTGGTGGCTTGCATCGTTCTCCTGAGCCTGCCGATTTCCAGCAGCGCGCAGGAAGTGCAACAGGACGTCGTGCTTCCGGAAAAAGAATGTCAGCTCAAGTACGCCTATCTCTACAGCTTTGGCCTGCTGACGACCTGGCCGGATTCGGCATTTGGCAGTGAGGACGCTCCGTTTGTCATCGGCGTCTTCGGCAATAAGCCGCACGGTCAATTGCTCGATCGCCTGGCAAAAGTGAAGAAGGTGCGAGGACGCTCTATTCAGATTCGCCGCTTCCTCAAACCAGGTGAGTACCGAGCCTGCCACATCCTCTACATCACCGATGCGGTGTCGGGGGCCGATCGCGAAACGTTGCTGGCACAGATCGACCGCGACTCAGTCCTGACAGTTGGCGAGACCGGCGGCATTGAACGGTCGGGAGCCGTGTTGAACTTCTACATCTCCGGCGACACAGTCCGCTTCTTTCTGAACCTTGATGAAGCCGACCGGCGGAAGCTGTCCATCAATGCCCGCTTGAGCAAGGTAGCGACGGTCATCCGCCAGAATGTGAACGCAGTAGGAGAGCCGACACGCGTCGTCGCACGGATCAGAACGCCTCGATCGCTGGCCTGGAATGAACCGCTGTCGGCGACGAACTGATTCCGGGATGGCTTGAATTCTCAGCAACCCGATCATTGAACGGTTGGTTCGACGTCGAACTTGGTTTCCTGAACGTCGACGGCTGCGGCATCCTGAACGAGCATTGAGAAATCGCGGTTCGCTCGCGTTTCCGCGCCTGCGATCCGGACTGTCGAACTTCCGGCGACGGTCAGGCCGGCTCGCCCGTTTTCGACCAGAGTGACGTTGCTCAGCGTCACGTCCGACGCGCGGTCGTGGACGTTGATGCCGTCGAGTCGGTAGTGCTGAATCGTCAGGTCCGAGATTCTGACGTGACGGGTCGCGTGCAGCGTGATTCCGCACTGTCCCCGAGCGATGCCGAAGTTCTGCTCGCCAGGGTCGGCGTTGTGTTCCGCGTGCAGGTAGATCGCCCCTTTCCAGACGCACCACTGGTTTTCTGCGAGTTCCGGCAGTTCGGCCCAGTTCTCATCGGCAGCCTGTCGCAGCTCGGACACGGCGGCTTCGTCCAGCACCAGTTGATAATGCCCTTTGCGGTGAGGCTTCACTCGCCACAGGTCGCGACCG
>JAPOLP010000597.1 GCA_029977045.1 Planctomycetota bacterium | reverse complement strand
TCCTGATTCCGCGGCGCGGCCTGCTGTCTGAGAGATGCCGTAGTCGTTCGCGAGCCACTTCCTGTCTCCGGCCCCGGCATTTCCTTGAGCAACGACGACGATCAGATCCTGATTCAGCGATGCCTTGCCGGCCAGTCAGAAGCGTTTGGCGATCTGGTTCTGCGCTATCAGGACCGTCTCTACAGCTCCGTCTATATGATGGTTAGCTCGCCTGAGGATGCTCGTGATCTGACCCAGGAAGCCTTCGTGCATGCGTTCCGGCGGCTCGACTCCTTTCGCGGTGACTCGGCGTTTTACACCTGGCTGTTCCGCATCGCCGTCAACGCGACGATCAGCTTTCGCCGCAAGGCGGCTCGCCTGAAGACGTACTCGGTTGAGTCCGTACGCGAGGCCAGTGGCAACGAACCGATCGACGGGAACAGCGACACTCGCCCGTCGTCCCGGATGGAAACTGAAGAGCAGCAGCGTCTCGTGCGAGCGGCTCTGGAAGAGTTGTCAGAGGAGTTCCGCACGGCAATCGTCCTCACTGAGATCGAAGGCCTGTCATACGAAGACGCTGCCGAAGCGGTCGGATGTCCGATCGGAACGATTCGCAGCCGCATTCACAGCGCTCGCAATGAATTGCGTGAGAAGCTGCGTCTTGCCTTGAGAGACGACGAAATCTAGGTTGTTAATTCCGCTTCGAACCGCCGCGGATGTACGTCGTTTCGGTCACTCAAAAGGTGCGGGTTGATGCCCTTTTCGGCCCTGCCTACACTGGTTCTGAGGCTTCGGAATCAGTGCCAATTTGCACGGAACGCTGGTTTTAGCTCTCGACGAAAGTTTCAGCGCCGTACTCCAAAGCGTCTGTTTTTCAGCCGGCTCTGGCCAGTCAGTCAATCTGCCACCGCCACATGATGTTCTCACTTGAAGCCGTGATCCGCACCGGGGACCAGCCATGTTGATTCAAAGAATTCAGTCTGCCGCATCCGTCGCTCTGTGCCTGCTGATCATGACTGTCTCAACCCTTCCGGTTGCTGGCCAGGATAAGGCCTCTGGACCTGAAGAGAAGACGGTTCAGACAAAAGATGGCTGGACGATTCACTTCAGCTACTGGGAATCGACGATGGGCCAGGACGCGCCGGTCGTCATCCTGTTGCATGGTGACAAGACGACCCGGGTCCAGTGGAAAGCATCGGGTTTCGCGGACCAGCTTGCGAAAGAGCAGTACGCCGTTCTCGCGGTCGATTTGCGGAAGCACGGCGATTCACAGCCTCCCGAGGATGCTCCGGCGAAACTCAAATCGGCGAAGCTGTCGAAGTTTGACTACGAAGCGATGATTGCGGCTGATCTCGAAGCCATTAAGAAATTTATCTACGAAGAGCACCAGGCAAAGCGGCTCAACATGCGGAAGCTTGGTGTGGTGGCTACGGAATTCAGTACGCCAATTGCGATCGCCTGGGCAGCAATGGACTGGGCGAAGACGCCGTATGACGACGCCCCGACGCTCGCAGCCAAGACACCTCGCGGCCAGGACGTTCAGGCACTGGCTCTGATTTCGCCTCAGGACTCAGTAACTGGCGTCGCTACGACGCAGCCGCTGAGGCTGCTGCGGGCAACCGGGATGGCAGCCTTGCTGCTGACCGGAGAAATGAATCCGCGAACTTCTCGAACAGTGCAGCGGATGTATCAGGGCTTCGGCGGTGATCAGCAGGATGCCGATAACCAGCGTTACTACATGACGACGCTGGAGAAGATCAAGCTGTCGGGGATTGACCTGATCGCCAGGTACCGCAACCAGAAGGGTGAACCGCTTGCTCAGTTTGCTGTGCTTGGCTTTCTGCGGAAACACGTCTTCGATCATAAGGCTGATTGGAAAGATCGTGAGTCGCGGCTCAACTGATCTGCTGCATCGGCTCGTGAAAGAGCTGTCTTGCTGAGTGCGTTCAATACCGGAAAGGATTCCTGGAATGACGGCTCCCGTTGCGATCGTCCTTGCCGCTGGCAAGGGCACTCGGATGAAGTCCGACCTGCCTAAAGTGCTGCACGAAGTCTGCGGCAAGCCAATGGTCGAGCATGTTTTTGATGCCGTTCGCGGCGCGGGCGTGACTCGCATTGTCTGCGTGATCGGCCACGAAGCCGAGATGATGCGTGAACGTCTGGGCGGACATGACGACGTCGAATTCGCTCTACAGGCCGAGCAGAACGGTACTGGCCACGCCGTCCAGATGGCTGCCGACCAGTTGGCCGATCACGATGGGCCAGTGCTGGTTCTGGCGGGTGATACGCCGTTGCTGCGGTCGGAGTCGCTGCAGGCGTTGCTGAACGAGCTGACGTCGAACGACGCCGTGGCTGTCGTCGGGACTGCGATTACCGAAGCGAATCAGGGGCTCGGTCGAGTCGTTCGCGACGCCGATGGCCAGTTCGTTCAGATCGTCGAAGAGAAGGATGCGACGCCGGAGCAGAAGGCGATTCAGGAGATCAATACCGGCTGCTACGCCTTCGATTGCCGGTCGTTGTTTGAATCACTGGCCGAGGTCAAGCCGCTGAATAATCAGGGCGAGTATTACCTCACAGACTGCCCCGCGATCATGCGCGGCAAAGGCCGGACCGTGCTGGCTGCCGCGAAACTCGACATCCACGAAGCGATGGGCGTGAACACGAAAGAGCAGCTCGCCGACGTCGAGCAGGTGCTCAAGCAGCGTGGTGAATCTGGTTGCTGATCGGAAGCCGGTCTCAGGCGAGAATCTCTTTGATCACATGGCCGTGGACATCGGTCAGGCGTCGGTCGAGGCCGTTGTGGTAGAACGTCAGGCGTTCGTGATCGAGACCCAGCAGGTGCAGGAGCGTCCCGTAGATGTCGTAAACCGTCGTGACGTTTTCGACGGCCTTGTAGCCGAACTCGTCGGTCGCTCCGTAGGTAAACGGAGTCTTGACGCCCGCCCCGGCCAGCCAGCAGGTGAAGCCTGACGGGTTGTGATCCCGGCCGCTGGCTCCCTTCTGAAACGTCGGCATCCGACCGAACTCAGTACACCACAGGACGACGGTGTCTTTCAGCAGACCTCGCTGTTTCAAGTCTCGCAGCAGCGCCGCCGCTGGCTGGTCGAGCACCGGGCCGTGCTTCGCGTACTGCTGGTGCAGCACTTTGTGGCCGTCCCAGTTGCTGACGCCTTCGCCGCCGGTCTGATAGGCCCCGTTGAAGAGCTGCACGAAGCGGACGCCTTTTTCCAGCAGCCGTCGCGCGAGAATGCAGTTCTTCGCGAAGCCGGCCTTCAGTGGGTTTTCCGTGTCGTCGGCTCCGTACATTTTCAATGTCGAGGCGGATTCGGAGGAAAGATCGCTGACCTCGGGCACGCTGAGCTGCATCCTCGCGGCGAGTTCGTAACTAGAGATCCGCGCCGCGAATTCCGTGTCGCCAGGGAATCGTTCGAGATGCCGCTGGTTGAGACGCTGCAGAAAGCTGCGCGTCGCCCTGTCAGTTTCGGCGGACACGCTGGACGGACGTTCGAGGTTGCGGATTGGATTGGACGCGTTGAAGTCCGTGCCCTGAAACGCCGCCGGCAGAAACCCCGGTCCCCAGTTGTTGACGCTGGACTGCGGCGTGCCTCGCGGATCGGGGATGGCGACGTAAGCCGGCAGGTCGGCGGTCTCGCTACCGAGTGCCCAGGTGATCCAGGCACCGGCACTCGGGAAACCGTCGAGCGTCTGGCACGTCGACATGAAGTTCTCACCGGGGCCGTGCGTGTTTGTCTTGCTGGTCACCGCGTGGAGGAAGCACATCTCATCGGCCAGCTCGCCCAGCTGCGGGACGAGTTCCGAGACCATCTTGCCGCTCTGGCCGCGAGGTCGGAATTCCCACGGGCTCTTTGTGAGGTTGCCCTGCGCTCCCTGGAAAGTGACGAGGTCGTCAGCACCGGGCATCGGCTGTCCGTGCCGGGCAATCAGTTCCGGCTTGTAGTCGAACGTGTCGACATGGCTGCAGGCTCCGGAGCAGAAGATGACCAGAACGTTCTTTGCCTTTGGTTCAAAGTGCGGATCGCGAGCGGCAAACGGACGAGCTGGATCGATCAGCGGCCGGAACGACGACGGAGCGGCAGCCTGGGCAGCATTGGAACCGGTGTCGCTAAGCCCGGCTGTTTTCAACAGGCTCAGCAGAGCGATTCCGCCGAGTCCTCGCTCGGCGCGCCCAAGAAACTCGCGACGGGTCAGTTCGGCAGGCGGCAGTTTCATGCTGAGTTTCCTCGTCGGCACAAATGCGGGAACGGAGTTTTGCGGGAACGGAGTTTCTCTGATCAGGGCGACCGGTGACGCGAGTCGATCCCGTCGGCTGAGACGCAGACAGCCTAAGCGATGACCGGATTTCACGCGAAGCTTGAGATCACAGCTTGCCGACCTGTCGGCCCTGTCGAGTTGTCTGCCGCCGAATTCGATCGGGAAGACGAGCCACGAGACCTCTTCAAAACACGGAAAGCGAAGCTGTTACGTAGTGGATGGGCGTTTGCGTAATTTG
>JAPOLP010000325.1 GCA_029977045.1 Planctomycetota bacterium | reverse complement strand
TTCACAGCCCCGGCGGATGGCGAGTACGTCGTGCGGCTTTACGACCTCGTCTTCTCCGGCAGCGACGATCACTACTACCGGCTCGATATCGATACCGGTCCGCGAGCGGCCTTTACGATTCCAACGGTCATTACAGCCGGCGAGAACTCGCGTGTTACCGTGTTCGGGTGGAACCTCAGTCAGAACGGTGCAGCGTCGACTTCCGGAAGCCTTGATCAGATCACCGTCGATATCACGGGGTCGAAACTGTCCGAGGCATCGTCGGCAGGTCTTCGGATTGATTCAAAGCAGGTTGTCGTCGATATGCTCGCCTGGCGGCTACCCGGCGGACACGCTCCGAACGCAGTCGGGATTACGGACGTCCCGGTAGTTGTCGAACATCCGAGCCCGTTCTCGCGCAGGACACCGCAGACGCTGGAAGTTCCGTGTGAAGTCAGCGGCCAGTTCGTCGGCAGCGACGAACGCGACTCGTTTTACGTGTCCGTTCGACGCGGCGAAGTGCTGTGGCTCGAAGGCTTCGGAGAACGGATCGGCTCGCCGGTCGATCTCGACATCACCGTGCTCAACGAATCCGGCGACCGCGAACTCGCGAGATTTTCCGATGACGCGAGGAACCTCGGCGGCAATCCGTTTCCCACCAGCCATTCTGATCCTGGCGGTCGCTTCGTCGCGCCGGGTGATGGGCGATATCTCATTCTCGTTCGCAGTGTGACAAGCGGGTCAACCGACGACGTTCGGCGGGTTTATCGACTGAGCCTGCGACGCGAGGAGCCGGCAATTCGGCTGGCGATCCTGCCGCACGCGGACGGACCGCAGGGGATCACGCTCAACACACAAGGCCGCACGCTGCTCGACGTCGTCGCGTTTCGCCAGCGAGGTTTGACGGGTTCGATTCGAGTGTCGGCGGATGATCTGCCCGCCGGGATCGAGTGTCCCGATGTCTGGCTCGGCCCCGGAGTCGATCGGGCTCCGCTGGTGATCTCGGCAACTGACGATGCTCAGCCGCTTGTCGGGGCACTGACGTTCTCGGCGGATTCTCAACAGTCAGACAAGACGTTTGCTCGTGGCGGAACTGCTGTTCGCAGTGGTCGGCCGACGGGCTGGGGCCGAGTCACCAGTTCGATCCCCGTCGCGATCGCTGGCGAGGCTCCGGTTCGTCTCACCGCGAACGGCCACGAGCCTCGGCATCACGCTTTGTTTGGAGACATGAAGGTCCGCCACTCGCCCGGCAGCATTCTCGACGTCGCGGTTCACGTCGAGCGACAGGATCTCGAACACCAGGCAGCGGTGTCGCTGATCGGCGTCGGCGTTCCGGATCTCATTCCGAATCGGACGTCCGAGATTCCAGCCGGGCAAAACAAGGGCTACGTCAGTTTTTATCTGCCGCCGACACTTCCGCCGGGTCAGTACACGCTGGCAATCCAGGGACAGACGACCGTTCCAGTTGGGAAACCCAACGCACAGGGCGAACGGAAGACCGAAACCGTCACCATCTTCAGCAACCCGGTGACCTTCGAGGTGCAGCCGGCGGCGTTTGTCGTTTCCGTTGATCCCTACAACCCGCGGCAGATTCGGCGTGGCGAGATCATCCAGGTGAAGTACGCAGCTCGCCGGATTAACGGCTTTATCAGCAAGATTCACACTGAGCTGTACACGACGTCTGAGTTCATCGACGGGCTGCGCGGCCGCGGAGTGACGTTCGTCGGACAGACCGACACCGGTACCATTCAGATCATCGCCAACGACAACGCACCGCTCGGTCGCCAGCCGGCCCTGCGGCTGTATGCCGTCGGCGTTGTTGAAGACCAGGCGGTCTATCACGGAAGCTGTTTTCTGGACCTCGAAGTAATTGAATAGACGGTCGCGGCGTCCGCGTTTGGATTGCCGTTTACCGACGACTCGACAGGCCTGACTGATGCGAGACCTACTCCACCAGCTTCTGCTGATTCTGACTGCTGCAGTCCTGCTGCTGAGCGAAGCTTCCAGTGCAAGCACAGCGGTCGCAGCGGACGAGCGTGTGAGCTTTCTCAACGACATCGTTCCCATCCTCACTCGTTATGGCTGCAACAGTGGTGGCTGCCACGGGAAGGCGACCGGCCAGAACGGCTTTCGCCTGTCACTGCTTGGCTTTGAGCCCGACTTCGACCACGTCGCTGTGCTGCGCGAAAGCCGAGGGCGACGTGTCTTTCCGGGTGCTCCCGACCGCAGCCTGCTGCTCGCCAAAGCCGTCGGTCGAGTTCCGCACGGAGGTGGCTCGCGACTGACGACGGACTCCGAGGATTACCGCGTTCTCAGCCAGTGGATCCTCACCGGAGCACCGGGGCCTCAACCGGGCGAACCAACGATCGAACGCGTCACGGTTTCGCCTGACAACCAGATTGTCGCTCAGAACTCAACGATCGATCTGCGAGTGACAGCGCATTACTCCGACGGCCATTCGCTCGATGTCACTCGGCGTGCCCTCTACGAAACGAATCTGCCGACCGTGGCGGAAGCCAGTGATGCCGGACACGTCGCAACGTTCAATCGCGGCGGATTGTTTGCCGTCATGGTTCGTTTCGGCGGAGTCGTCGGCTCGTTCCGCGGAACCGTTCCGTTCAATTCGGAACTTCGAGAAGCAGCGGCGGTCGAGACTCCAGCGACAGAGAATCGAGCCGTTCGCGAAACGACTCACAAACTGAATCAACTGCTGGTCAAGCAGTGGCAGAGTCTGGGGATCGCTCCCTCGGCGGTCGCGACCGATTACGAATTCATCCGCCGCGTGACTCTCGATCTCTGCGGCACGTTGCCGACCGTCGACGAAGTGCGGGCTTACGCTGCTGATCAGCGTCCGGACAAGCGGGCACGGCACTCTTCACTACCTTGATTCGCGATTCCATCGCCGCCAACAGGCCGTACGACCAGTTCGTGTCTGAGATTCTCACGGCGACCGGCAGCCAGGCCGAAGTGCCGCCAACGCTGTGGTATCGCTCGGTGCGGACGACGCAGGACTATGTCGAGTCCGTCGCTCAGGCGTTTCTGGGCATTCGCATTCAGTGCGCTCAATGCCACCGCCACCCTGCTGAACGCTGGACTCAGGGCGACTACTACAGCCTCGCCGCCGTCTTCGCTCGAGTTGGCCGCAAGGGCGGATTCGCCGACGCCGAGGTTCCGACCAGCGAAACGATCTTCGTGAAGAACTCAGGCACGGTCACTCATCCACGCACCGGCAAAGAGATGCGTCCCCGGCCACCCGGTGGTCCGGATTTCGACCTCGAACCGTACGAGGATCCACGCCGCGCCTTCGCCCGCTGGATGACCGACGCGAACAATCCGTTTTTCGCTCAGACGATGGCCAATCGAATGTGGGGGCACTTCTTCCAGCGCGGGATCATTCACCCGATCGACGACGCCCGCAGCACGAATCCACCCAGCCATCCGGAAGTGCTCGACACGCTGGCCCGCGACTTCGCCGCCAGCGGCTACGACGTCCGGCATCTCATTCGAGTCATCACAAACTCGCAGGCCTACGCTCTGAGTTCCGTTCCGACGGAGTCGAATCGCGACGACCTGCAGAGCTTCGCCCGCTTCTATCCTCGACGGTTGCCAGCCGAAGTGCTGCTCGACGGAATCAGCCAGGTGCTGGAGGTGCCCACTCAATTTCCCGGTGGACCCGGAACGTTTCCGTCGGACACGCGAGCGATCGACCTGCCGGACGAGAACGTTGCGAGCAACTTCCTCGACGTCTTCGGTCGCCCGGCCCGGACGTCCGCCTGCGAATGTGAACGCACTGACGAACCGGCACTCGCACAGGCGCTGGAACTGGTCAACTCGGATGAGATCCAACGGAAGCTGACTGCGGACAACGGCTACATCGCCGACTTGAACGCGGCGCCGGGAACTCCGCAGGAGAAAGTCTCCGACATCTTCCTACGGGTCTTCGCGCGTCTCCCGACCGAGCAGGATTACGCGGTCGCCGTTCCATTTCTGGAATCAGAGACCGACAAGGCCGAGGCCTATCGTTCCCTGATCTGGTCTCTGATGGCCACGCACGAGTTCATGTTCAACCACTAAGGCCTGACGTTCGACTTCTCGAAAGAGACGCGACCATGTTGAAGCTCACCGGAAGCCCGTTCTCCTGCTGTGATGGCGTCAGTCGTCGCCACTTCCTGCAGCTTGGTGCGCCGCTGCTTGGTCTGGGGCTGGCTGATGTGCTGCGTGGCCGGGCCTCTGCCGAGGGCAGCCAGCGAGGCAATGGTCGGTCGCTGATCGTGTTCTGGACTCACGGAGGCATGAGTCAGCAGGACACATACGACATGAAGCCCGATGCTCCGCCTGAGTACCGCGGGATGTATCAGCCGATTGCGACTTCGGCGGCAGGAATCGGAGTCACTGAGAAGTTCCCGCGTCAGGCAAAAGTGATGCACCACCTGTCGCAGGTGCGGTCGGTGCATCACGAAAACGGCATTCACGCACCGTCGGCGCACTGGATGGCGACCGGTCGTTTCGGACCGACGCTCGCTCGTAACGCGGCCCAGAACCCGTCGTTCGGATCGGTGATTGCGAGAACTGTCGGAGCCCTCAAACCAAACATCCCGCCGTACGTCGCGATCCCGAAGGCCGAAGCGTTCGGCTATCAGGGAGCTGTCTACCTGGGGAAGGCGTACAACCCGTTTGAAGTCGGAGCCGATCCGAATTCAAAAGACTTCAAGGTCGCCAACCTCGCAATGCCGAAGGGCCTGGAACTGAAAAGTGTTGAGAACCGACGGCGTCTGCTGCAGAAGTTCGACACGCTGCGCCGCGACATCGACACATCCGGCGTGCTGGACGGGCTCGACGCATTCAAGGCTCAGGCTCTGGAAATGGTCGCCGGCGACGCCGTGCGCGAGGCCTTCGATATCAGTCAGGAAAACGACGCACTCCGCGACCGATACGGTCGGCATCAGTACGGTCAGAGTGCTCTGCTGGCTCGGCGGCTGGTCGAAGCCGGCAGCACCTGCGTGACGATTAACACCGGCTACTGGGACCATCACAACGACATCAAGCCGGGCCTGGAAACACACCTGCCGCCGCTGGACGCCGCGATCGCGACGCTGGTCGAGGACCTCGACGAACGCGGCCTGCTCGACAACGTGCTCATCTACTGTGCTGGAGAATTCGGACGGACGCCGCTCATCAACGGCCACGCTGGCCGGGACCACTGGTCAAACTGCTTCACCGTGATGCTGGCCGGCGGTGGCATCAAAGGCGGCCAGATCGTCGGTGCCAGCGAGAAATGGGGCGGCGGCGTTCACGAGCGACTGACAACTCCGCTCGACCTGTGTGCCACGATCTACCACCAGCTCGGCATCCCGCTGTCGACTCACTTCGAAGACGCCACCGGCCGCCCCACCAGCATCGCCGACAACGGCCAGCCCATCCGCGAACTGCTGTAGCGAATCGTCGACGTTCAGACCGTCGGCTACGGAACAACACGCACGACGGAGTAGACCAGAAACGATGGCAGCTCGAACGTGACGGTTCCGTTTTCGCTGGCGTGCTTCAGCGTGGCCGCATTTGGCTGTTCGGGCGTCAGGAATTCGACGCAGGTGCAGGACTGGCCGGGTGGGAGTCGCAGGCGGATTTGGGCTGGTTCGGTGGCGATTGGCTTTTCGTAGACGATGCCTCTGCCAGTGCCGGGCTGGCCGTCTTTGCGGCGTGGTGGCTCTTCGCGGTTGTAGTTGACGAAGTGCAGTGTCAGCTCGTTTGAGTTGGCCGAACGACTGGCTGAGACGCGGACTGAGTACGGCAGCTCGAAACGGCTGCGCTGCGGGTCGTCGATGACGCCTGTGGTGTCTGGCGATTCTGTTGAAACGACGTGAGCGTACTTCGCGAGCATGTCCGGGCTGACGGCATCGTCGGGCAGGACGTCGAAGAGGACGTGTTCGTCCAGCAGACGGGTTCCGAGTTCGCGGAAGGTCTCGACGGGAGCGAGGTCTCCGTTGTGAACGGCTTTTCGGGGGTAGAGCAGAACTGTCTCGGCGTGTGAGTGGTTTGCCCGGAAAAGGGCGTCGTGTTTCTTCAGGAACTGGTAGTAGCGGGCGATCTCGGCTCGGGCGAGCGGGTCTGTGAACCTCGTATAGAAACCCATCGGAGCGCCGCCGTTGGCAGCCAGTTCAGCGATGGCGACTCGGATGCGCGTGCTTTCGTACTTGCCGAGCGTGAAGGGTTTGTCGTCGAACGAGCCTCGGATGTAGCGGGCCTGCAGCGTCGCGTCGCCGAGAAATCGCTTCTCCAGATCGGTGTAGTAGGCCGCTGCGCCGGTGCTGTACCAGAGGTAGTCTTCGCCACGGCCCCACAACTCGGCGGGCAGCAGGCAACGTTCGTCGCCTTTGATCTGGGTGAATTGGCCGAGATGATTCCATTGGCCGACGAGCAGGTCGGGCTTGAGTGAGCGGCCGTATTTCACAAACACCTCATCGAAGCAGGCCTTGGTCGCGATCTGCGAAAACCGCAGTTGCTCGAGCTTGAAGGGATTGCTCTCCGCTGGATCATGCCAAGCGATGATTTCAGTGAACTGATGGCTGGCGG
>JAPOLP010000198.1 GCA_029977045.1 Planctomycetota bacterium | reverse complement strand
ATCTCAAGCAGCGGGATTGAGGAACTTGGCACGCAGCTGTACGCAGCCGTTGAGTCCGTGCCGCGAATCGAGGAACGCAATACGCTCGGGGTTCTCGGGATGACGCTGCTGTATCTGCTGCTGATCGGTCCCGTCGATTACTACCTGGTGCAGCGTGTGCTGAAGAAGCCGCAGCTGACCTGGCTGACGTTCCCACTGGCCGTTGTCGTGTCCTGCCTGTTGGGGAGCGCAACGGCGAGTGCCCGCAACAGTGGCGAGATCGAAACACGTCGGCTCGAACTTGTGGACATAGATCAGACATCGGGAAGCACTCGCAC
Organism: Planctomycetota bacterium; assembly: GCA_029977045.1. Classification (GTDB taxonomy): domain Bacteria; phylum Planctomycetota; class Planctomycetia; order Planctomycetales; family Planctomycetaceae; genus JAPOLP01. The sequence goes on along the minus strand of JAPOLP010000198.1, from coordinate 8,328 downwards.
GACAACGCTGTCGACTGTTTTCAGTCCTCAACATGCGCGCTACCAGATCGACGTTCCTCACGCGACGGTTTCGGCAGAATCGAACGTGCCACAGGCAGCATCAATGGTGAGCTGGTTTGGCTTTCCGGAAGCAAATTACGGAGGCATGTATCGTTCGGCTGGAGTCGAATCCGGTCGGCCGCAGTATCGGATTTCGGCGGACGGCCAGCGTTTCGAAAACCTGCCCATCGCCATCTGGTCTGATCGGATTGTTGTCTCGGAGTCGCTGGGCCAGGTTGAATCCGGGCTGGTCGAGTCTGACCTCAAACGGACCGGCACAGGGCATCTGCATCGCGACAGCACGATCACGCATCGCCTGCCGTTTGGACTGAAGAACTGGATCCTGATTTACGGCAACCGGGCGTACTACCACAACTACCGGTCAGGCGGACTGCTCGACGCAGCAGCAATCAAACCGGGGCAGGTCTGGTCACCTGGCGATCAATCGGTAACCGGCCGCGAAGTTCGCAGCTTCCTGACGGGAGCGGAGTTCCGCTTTACTGAGGCGAAATCCGCCACATCCACTGGTGGTGGCACGATTGAAAAACGGCAGGACAAGTGGGACAGCCGATCGACCAGCCTGCGGGAAATCGTCCAGATGCTGACGTTTCACGAGATCGCTGGCGGCAGCAGCTACACGGGCCTGGGCAACTCTGCTCTGCAGGAATGGGAACTTTCCGAGCACATCGATCTTGGCCGGGCTGTCCTACTGGCGGAAGCTGATGCCCAGGTCTCGTCGCTCAGAATCAATGGCGAGGAAGCAGCTCGTGGCGAGCTGAATTCCACAACGACCATCGTCCGTATTCTGTTGCCCGTGACCGAAGCTCCGATCGTGCGAGCGCTGCCGAAGTTCAACGAGTAGCCGACGTTACCAATGCAGCGTACGGTTGTCTGCGTCTGATGCCGGCCAGTTTTCGTTGTCAGTGTCGGCGACAAACGAGGATGCGATTTCCAGAGCGAGACCTTCGCTGCCGAGTGCATCGCCGGTCGCGGGCAGGCAGGCTGTTGCGTCGAGTTGCAGGCCTGCAGCCGTCAGAAAGTTGGCCAGCAACCGATGGCCGCTCTGAGTGAGTACCGCTTCCGGGTGAAACTGCACTCCGAAGACGGGTTGCGAACGATGCTCGAAGGCCATGATCAGGCCGTCGTCCGTTCGCGCGGTGACTCGCAGGGTCTCTGACAGCGTAGACTCATCGACAACCAGCGAGTGATACCGCGTCACCCGGCAGGGATTCGGAACCTCGGCGAATAGTCGGCTGCCGTCATGCGCGATCTGCGACGTCCGACCGTGCACTGGTTCGGGAGCTCGAACGATATCCGCTCCGAACGCCGCCGCGATTGCCTGGTGGCCGAGACAGACTCCGAGCATCGGCACTGTGTTGGAGAGCTCCCGAACCAGCTCGACGCAGATGCCGGCCTCGTTCGGCGTGCAGGGGCCCGGTGAAAGAATCACTGCCTGCGGATTCAGTCGGCGAACATCGTCAACACTGATCGCATCGTTGCGCACGACCTGTGTCTCAAAGCCCAGCTCGACGATGTACCGCGCGAGGTTGAACACGAAGCTGTCGTAGTTGTCGATCAGCAGGATCATCCGCGACGCCTCCCGCTGCTGGCGCGACCGCTTCCGTCCGGCGACGCAGCCAGAGCCCGCAGCATTCCCTCGGCCTTGTGTAGCGTCTCTTCGTACTCGGCCACCGGGTCTGACTGAGCAACGATGCCGCCGCCTGCGGAGCACTGCACGATGCCGCCGCGGCTGACCAGCGTGCGGATCAGAATGCTGCTGTCGAACGTGCCGTCGAAGCCACAGTAAAACAGGCTGCCACAGTACGGACCGCGTTCGATCGGCTCCAGCTCGGCAATGATCTCCATCGCGCGGACTTTTGGAGCACCGGTGATCGACCCGCCAGGGAAAACCGCCTCGATCAGATCGAGACTGGCCAACGACTTCGTTGTGCTGCTGCCAGTTCGCAGCTTCCCGCGAATCTCCGAGACCAGATGCTGCACGGTTTCGTAACTCTCGACGACGCACAGTTGCGGAACCTCGATCGAGCCGGCCTCGCAGACGCGTGACAGGTCGTTCCGCAGCAGGTCGACGATCATCACGTTCTCGGCGATGTCCTTCTCGCTCTGCCGCAGCTCGTCGCGCGTATAAAGGTCCGCCTCGGCAGTCTGCCGCCGTCGAGTTCCCTTGATCGGCCGTGTCTCGACAACGCCGTCAGACACTCGAACGAACAGCTCCGGCGATGACGACACGATCGCCCAGTCGTCGTGTGCGAGATACCCGGCAAACGTCGCCGGATTGCTCTCCCGCAGCGACTGATAAAGCTCGATCGACGAACCCACCCACTGGCCAAGCAGCCGCTGCGACAGGTTCGCCTGGAAAATATCCCCCGCCTGGATGTACTCAATAATTCGTTCGACGGTTCGCAGGTAACCGTCACGATTGAAGTCACTCGTGATGTCGGGATGTCCCGGCAACGGAAAGCGTTTGACCGGGTGGCCGGGGCTGGACTGAGCCTGCGAAGGAAGCCCCGGTAGATCTGCGAATGCAGGAGCCGGGGTTTCGCTCGTGCCTCGCTCCAACCCCGGCCACCCGGACAAAACTGCAGTCACGTCAGCCAGCCGTGCTGCTGCCCGTTGCTCTCGTGCGGCACGTTCCGTTTCCGGAAACCCCTGCGAGATCACCCACGCTTGATCAGTTTCGTGGTCCCAGGCGATCACCCAGTCGTAGACACCGACCCAGGCATCCGGAATCTGCAGCTCATCGTGAGCCGCTCGCGGCAGGCGTTCCCAGCAGCCTCCAAGTTCGTACGACAGGACGCCCGCAGCGCCGCCCTGAAACGGCGGCAGCCCGGCAACCGTCTCTGTCTCGCAGCGCTGCAGAACTGCTCGCAACTCGGCAAACGGATCGACACCGAACGAGCAGCGATCGATCTGCGTCGACGCAAACGGGTCAGCGGTCAGAAACGAGTAGCGTCCGAGTTCGCCGCGTCGCAGCACGCTCTCGAAGACGACAACGTCCGGCCATGCGGCGAACGCGGCCAGTGCCTGGGCCGGCGTCGGTGCGTTCTCGAGTTCTTCGATCAGAGGCGGCAAGTCGGCGTCAACGTTTCATGAAGACTTCGTCGAGGTTCAGCAGCACGTTCGACACCAGCGTCCACGCCGCCAGGTCAACCGCGTCCGCACCTTCCGGCAGCGGCCCCAGCGGATCGGTCGCGAGCATCTTCGCGTTCTCGGGCGACGCCGCAAATCGCTCACGACTGGACTCGTAAAGCTGGACGAGACGATCACGTTCGGCGTCGCTCGGCGGTCGAGTCACGACTCGGCGGAACGCAAACGTCGCTTTGTCCGCCGTCGCCCCTTCGCGAGCGGCAACCAGCCGGGACAGCGCCTGAGCCGCTTCGACGTAAACCGGATCGTTCAGTGTGACGAGTGCCTGCAGCGGCGAGTTCGTTCGGTCGCGTTTGAGCGCACAGACCTCGCGGTTGGGAGCGTCGAAGGCGGCCATTGACGGATACGGATTCGATCGCCGCCAGGTCGTATAGAGCCCACGACGGTACTTATCGTCACCAGCGCTGGTCTGCCAGTCGATCCCGCTGCCGAATGCGGCGCTCAGGCCCATCGACGGCTGCGGCGGACGAACGGGGGCTCCGTACATTTTTGAGCTGAGCAGTCCGCTGGCCGCGAGCGCCTGATCGCGAACCATTTCCGCTGAGATGCGGAAGCGAGGCCCGCGAGCAAGCAGCCGGTTTTGTGGATCGAGTTCGAGCAGCTCGTCGGTCACTCGCGATGACTGCCGGTACGCTGCCGATGTCACCATCAGCTTCAGCAGGTGCTTCACGTCCCATCCGCTCTCGACGAGTTCGACGGCCAGCCAGTCGAGCAGTTCCGGATGAAGCGGCAGATCGCCCTGTGAACCGAACTCCTCGCTCGTTGAAACGATGCCGGCTCCGAAGATCGTTTCCCAGTAACGGTTCGCAATGACGCGCGGTGTCAGCGGGTTGTTGTTGTCGATCAGCCACTTCGCCAGAGCGAGTCGGTTCCTCGGCAGCGAATCGTCGAGTGGATGAAACTCCGCCGGAACGCCCTGCGAAACTTCGTCGCCCAGGTTCTGCCAGTTTCCTCTGAGATGGATCTGCGTCTTGCGATGCTGCTCGGGCGGAAGGTCACGCATGATCGGAACCGACGTTGCCGGCTTCAGGTCGGCAAGCTGCTTTTCGACTTTGGCCAGCTGCTGTCGCTGTTTGGCGAGTGCCGGCGCGACGTTGCCGAGATACCACTGCGTCAGCGACTGCTTCTGTTCGTCGGAACGCTGATCCGCTGCCGTTCGCAGAATCGCAAGCTGTTCGGCAGGCGTTCGAGCGAACTCGGTGATGCCCTCGTCCGAAGTTGCACTCAGGCGGAAGGCGGTCAGCGTGTGCTTTTCGTGCTGCGAGACCTGCTCGATCGTGACCGAGATCGTTTCGCCATCGGCCAGCTTCAGCGGCTCGGCGGGGATCAGCGTCAACTGATGCGGTTTGTCTGCCTGCCCGCCGACGGCCCAGCCCTTTGTCTTCGTGTCCGGGTTGTTGATGACAGCTTCCGAGCCGAACGACGCCTGCGAATAGTCGGCGTAAGCGGCGGCGAGTTTCACTCCGCGAGTCGCACTCAGCGAGTAAGTGGCGTCGGCTTTCGGAGCATCCGCGACCGTCTCGCTCCACAGCTCCTTGCGGTTTTCGTCGAGCACCTTCAGCACGAAGCCGTTCAGCCGCGACTGCAGATTGCCGTCGGTTCGGCTCCAGACAACAACGCGATCAATCGGCTGGCTGTTCTGCAGATCGACTTCCCACCAAGGGTTGTCAGAGATCGCCGTGTGCGTTGTCGACTTCGCCTTCTGATAGTCGCCATCGGTGTTGCCGTCGATCGCCAGCTCCGGCGGGCCTCCGAAGTCCGTGCTGCTCTGCGTGGCCTTGCCTTTGACTGCGGCATTGTCGTTTCCGTTGAAGACCTGCACTTCCGCCAGCGAGATCATCTTCTGTGTGCCAGGCAGTTCGACGCGGACGAAACGACCGCTCAGGCGGATTCCATCTGGCGGTATGACCGACGCCAGCACTCGCGAGACGACAAAGTTCGGCCCCGGCTGTGTTTCGAGCCGCAGCGCTGTGACGGGTTGCTTCGCGAGACCGTCTGCGGTGACGGGAATCTCGACAGTGAAGACGTCCGTCTTCGACTGGTCAGCAGCTTTGATCGTTCCGTCGTCGGCTGCGGTCAGTTCGATTTTTGATTTCGAAGCGAGGTTCGATGGTTTCAGCGTCTGCCAGAGCGGCTCGGTGCTGAACCGTTTTTCCCACTCGGCCTGAGCAGCCAGCAGTTCCGGCGTCGGCGTGCTGATCACCTTCTTCAGGTCGGCAACTTCGAGCGTCCAGTTCTCACGGTTCTGCTTCTGTTCGTCAGTGAAGAGCTGCAGCAGCGGGCTTTCGTCGCGGCGGTCGGCGTCCTGCGAGTCGTTGAAGAACGCAAACAGCTGGTAGAACTCGGCCTGAGTCAGTGGGTCATACTTGTGTGTGTGGCACTGGCAGCAGTTGATCGTCGTGCCCATCCAGACGGCCATCGTCGTGTTGACGCGGTCAACGATCGCGACGTTGCGGAACTCCTCGTCGTTCGTCCCACCTTCGTTATTCGTCAGCGTGTTGCGGTGAAACGCCGTCGCGATGAGCTGGTCTTCGGTCGGGTCGGGCAGCAGGTCGCCGGCGATCTGCTCGATGGTGAACTGGTCGAACGGCTTGTTCGCGTTCAGCGACTTGATGACGTAATCGCGAAACGCCCAGATCGTTCGCGGCGGATCGTCCGCGTAGCCGGCTGAGTCCGCATAGCGAGCCAGGTCGAGCCACCGCCGCGCCCAGTGTTCCCCGTACGTCTCCTTGTCGAGCAACCGGTCGACGAGTTTTTCATAAGCGTCGGCGGACTTGTCGGCGAGGAACTGGTCGACCTCTTCGAGCGTCGGTGGCAGACCGGTCAGGTCCAGCGAGACCCGGCGAATCAGTGCGTAACGATCAGCCTCTTCAACTGGCGAAAGCCCTTCGCGTTCGAGCCGCGAAAGAATGAACCGGTCGATCTCGTTCCGCACCCAGGCAGCGTTCTTGACTGGGGGCAGTTCCGGGCGAACCGGCTTCTGGTACGACCAGTGGCGAGCAAACTCGGCGCCCTGTTTGATCCAGTCGGTCAGCAGTTTGACTTCAGTGGGTGAGAGCGGTTCGCCGTGCGTCGCGGGCGGCATTCGCAGGTCGGGGTCCGACGACGTGATCCGCTCGATCAGTGAGCTTTCTTCCGGCTTGCCGGGCACGATGGCCGCGTGGCCGCCCAGATCGGCAAACGCACCGTCAACCGTGTCGAACCGCAGATCGCCCTCGCGTTCCTCTTCATCCGGACCGTGACACGCGAAACAGCGGTTCGAGAGGATCGAACGAATCTGCCTGTTGAAATCGATCTTCCCAGCCGGCGCGTCGGCTGCAGTTGTCGGAGCCGAGGACAGCAGAATGAACGCGGCGGACGCACACGCGAGCATCGAAGATAGTGAGCCAAGGCGGGATCGAATCATTGCTCTGCACCAGAATCGAGGAAGGAGGCATCGCTGGTTCACGAGCCCTTCAGGGCGGGGCACGCAGGATACCCGCTCACCCCGTCCGCTCGACAGTCTGAGCGGCCACGCGTACGGTCTCAAGTGCCATTGATTGTCTCTAGCTCGACCCCAGCCACAGTACCGAATCGAAGCTCTCGTCTTCGATGGTTGTCTGGATTCTGAGAGGTGCTGACTTCGGTGAAAGGAAGCTCTCTGTCCGGTCTAGCGGTCCGCTTAACGGCAGGACTCCGAATCCGCTGCAGGAATCGGATTTCGTCCGCGTCCCTGCGTTTTCGCACTGCCCTCGTACGCCTAAAGTGTGCAGTCGCGCGCCTGGCTCTGAATTGCTTCATTGATGCCTGTTGATGCTTCGTCCGAACGGGCTTTGCAGCCGCAGTGTCCTGCCGCCGGCGCGGCTTTCCGGTTCTGTCTCCCAGCTTGAAATCCAGCATGTCCCAATCGACGTCCGACACACTGAAGAACCTGCTCGACGACCGCATTCTGCTGCTCGACGGCTCGATGGGCGCACTCATCATGCAGAAGGGGCCGAGCGAAGAGGCGTATCGCGGTGAGCGGTTCAAAAGCCATTCTGTCAACCTGAAGAACGCGACCGACATCCTGTGCCTCACGCAGCCAGACATGATCTCCGAGATCCATCGGACCTATCTGGATGCCGGTTCGGACATCATCGAGACGAACTCGTTCAACGCGAACCTGATCTCGATGGAAGAGTTTGAGCTGGCCGAATTCACTTACGAGATCAACAAAACCGCCGCCGAACTGGCGAAGCGGCAGGCGGAAGAATTCACTCGGCGAGACCCGTCAAAGCCGCGCTTCGTCGCTGGAAGTATCGGTCCGACCAAGGTGCAGCTCTCGCTGAATCCTGACGAGCCCGGCGTTCGACCTGTCAAGTTCGACGATATGGTCGCGTCGTATACCGAGCAGGTTCGCGGGCTGATCGACGGCGGCGTCGACATCCTGCTGCCCGAGACGTCATTCGACACGCTCAACATGAAGGCGTGCCTGTTCGCCATCCGCGAGTACTTCGACAAACAAGGCATCGAACTGCCGGTCATGGTCTCGGGCACGATCTTTGACGGCGGACGGTCGCTGACGGCGCAAAGCGTCGAGGCGTTCTACACCTCGCTGGCTCACTTCCCGATGCTGAGCATCGGCCTGAACTGCGCGCTCGGTCCGGCTCAGATGAGGCCGTACGTTGAAGCTCTCTCCGGCGTCGCCGACTGCCGCATCAGTTGTTACCCGAATGCCGGGATGCCGGACGGGATGGGCGGCTTCGATTCGTCGCCGGCTGAGGTCGCGGGCAATCTGCGCGACTTCGCCGAAAACGGCTGGGTTAACATCGTCGGCGGTTGCTGCGGGACGACTCCGGAATACATCCGACAGATTGGTGATGCCGTGCGCGGGCTCAAGCCACGTCGCCAGCCGGACCTGCCGCACCACTCAAACTACAGCAACCTGAACCGGATGGAAATTCGTCCGGAGACGACGTGCGTGATGGTCGGCGAGCGGACCAACGTCACTGGTTCGCGCAAGTTCGCGCGGCTGATTCGTGACGAGTGTTACGACGAAGCACTCTCGATCGCGCGCGAGCAGGTCGAAGGCGGCGCGAACGTCATCGACATCAACATGGACGAGGGACTGCTCGACAGCGAAGCCTGTATGCAGAAGTTCCT
>JAPOLP010000800.1 GCA_029977045.1 Planctomycetota bacterium | reverse complement strand
TCTCTACTACCACATTCAGCGGCTGTACGATTCGGCGGCTCCGGCGGCCGAAATGGAACCGCTGGTCAAGCTGTACCTCAACACGTACCCGGATCGCGATGACCGATACGACCGCATCGGGCTGCTCGCGATCGCGTGGAACCGTGAGAAGAACACCGACCGGGCTCAGGCACTGTTCCGGTCGCTGCTGCCGCTGGCTCCGCAGACGCACAGCGTGGCGTCGTACTTCTACCAGTTGAACGGGTACGAAGAAGCTCAGTTGAAGAACACTGAGCAGGCACTGCTGGCGGCCATTCCGCAGTGTGAAAAGAACAACTCGCAGCAGGCCTGGTACCTGAGATACATCCTTGGTTTCAACGTCTACCGCGACCAGATGAAGGACAACGCGAAGGCGAAGGCCGTACTGCGGGAACTGGTCGAGAAGTCACCGACGAATGACGGCAACATCTGGAACGTGATCTCGTGGCTGTTTTCCACTGCGGAAAGCGATCAGGAGTTTCAGGCGGATGTGGCCCGTGTTCTGAAGGTCCGTCGCGAGTACGCTCACTGGAGCAACCTGCGGCAGTATCCGGTCAACTGGGTCAAGAGCGTCAGCAGAAGCAAGGATGACGTGCAGAAGCAGCGAGGTGCTTATCTCGATGCTGAGCTGACAAAGGCCGATCAGGATCCGATCATCCGACTGGTCAGCGAACTCGACGGACGCGTGAACGGCAACAACGACGTCCGCATCCGGCTGCAGCTTCAAAAGCCGGAAGTGTTTAACACACTCAACCGCGACTTCCAGAAGTTCGTGCTGTGGGGGCAGGGCTACTTCTACCAGCACTACTCCGAGCAGGCCGAACGTCCGAACGCGGCTATGCAGTACGCCCGTCTGACCGATCTCGAACCGACGAACTTTGATTACCGTTACCGGCACCTGCAGGTTGGGACCGACTACAGCCAGCCGGAGGTCGCCAAAGAGGCCGCTCTGTCGATGCTCTCGACTGAGCCGACGCATAACAACGCTGACGTCTGGCGGCGACTGCTGATCGCCGCCGAAAAGAACATGGATACCGGCCTGGCGAAGCAGGCGCTCGCTTGGCGGGCAAAGTCGATCGCGAAGTTTGGTCCGGAATACACGTACGCCTCGGCGATCGGCGATTCGCTGACTCGTCTGGAGATGAACGCCGAAGCGGTCGCCGTCTGGACGGACGCCGCGAAGCCCGGCATCAATCACTACGAATGCCGCGAGTGTGCCTGGCGGCTGTTTCAGAAGCTCGAGGACCCGCAGCAGAAGATCGCGTTCGCGCGGGAACGGTTTGCCCCCGAGACCGACCATCATGGCCGCTACGCTCAATGGCTGGCGGATACGCAGTTGCGAATCGGCGATCTCAACGGCTTCGAGCAGACGCTGCGTGAGACTCGCAAGCGAGCCGACGACCGGCCGTTCAAGGGCTGGGAACTGGATGCGTGGGCTCTCCACTACATGCTCAATAATTATCGAACCAGCAATGCTGATTATCGGGCTGACAAAGAGCAGGAGAACACTCCGGAAAACATCCTGCGGGTCACCCGCGTCATTCGGGACATGGCCTTTGACTGGCCGTCGGCTCAGGCAGAACTCGTGCTGCTGGAAGCCGAAGCACCGGATGCCCGCAAGCCGCTGGATCGGCTTCTCGCGTGGCAGCGAGTCACCCGACCGCTGTATCCGGATTCGCATCGCTGGGATCAGTTGATGCCGTTCGCTCAGTCAGCGGTCACGCGGCAGGACTACAGCGTCGCGGCAACTCTGCTAACCGGGATGCTCGAAAATCTCACCAGCGCGACGGACAACCGCAAGGAAACCGGTCGTGCGATGATCGGGCAGTGTTACACGCGGCTCGGCACTGTCGGCCTGACGATCGACGAGAACAGTCCGATCGCTCCGCTGTTGCAGGCGGCGCTGTATCTGCGTCTCGGTGATGAGCGGCTGGCGCTCGAGACATATCTCGCCAATCAGAAGCTGTTCGATGAACACCGCGACGAGGTGCCGGTCGATCTGATCGTGTTTGCCTGCGAAAACACGATGGCGGCTGGCGGCGAAGAAAACCACGCGAAGGTCGAAGACCTCCTGCGAAGCTGGATCATCAAGAACAGCGAGCAGGCGACCGTCAGCGACGACGTCAAAGCTCAGATTCAGTTCCTGCTGGCGAAGAACTTCTTCGGTGCCAAACGGTATGACGTCGCTCGCAGCGAGTATCAGACTGTGATTAACCGCTATGCGGACACATCGTTTGCCACCGAGGCCGAGTTCGGCATCGGCGAAACATTCATGGCTCAGAAGGTCTACGACCAGGCGGAGCAGGTCTTCGAGAAGCTCGCCAACAGCCGGGAAGCGGACATCGTCGTCCGGGCCGAGTTCCTCCGCGGCGTGCTCGCCCATCGTCGTGGCGACAACGAAGAAGCCCGCGACATCTTCCGGGTCGTGCTCGAACGCGTGCCGAATATCGAACTGGCGAATCAGGCACTGTTCAACCTGGCCGAAGTTTATGGCGACGAAGAGCGGTACATGGACCAGCTGCAGTTGCTGATGACCGTCGGGCGTCTTGGTCGCGTCAGCAAGCGGCAGCACGCTCCGGGAATGCCTCTGTCGATCGTCGTGCAGGACAGCGACCTCGGGATCAGCCGCGGCCACAACCGGATTCCGGTCATTGTCACAACGGTGCCTGGCGGCGATGAGGAACTCGTTTACCTCACCAGCGGCGGTGCCGGAAAAGGCCTGTTCCGTGCTGATGTCGATACGGAACTTGGACCGGTCACGAAGGGCGACAAGGTACTGCAGGTCACCGGCAACGACGTCATCAAGTCGGACTACCCCCAGGAGTTCAAGTCGGAATTAAAGAGTGTTCCGCTGTCGGACGTCGAGATTCGCATCGCGTCGGATGCTCTGTTTGAAGTCGCGAGCAGCAAAATCCGCGACGAAGAAGAGGAGACGTTCAGCGAGCGGCTCGAACGCGAAGCCCGCGAACGGGGACTCGCCGACGAGCGGCAGTCCCAGCAGCGACCGAAGAACCAGATCAAACCCGGCAACCCGATCTATCTGCGAGTAAAGGACGGTGACCGCGACGTGACCGACGCGACGGACGAGATCGTCGCGAAGCTGGTTGCCGACTCGGGTGATCAGGTGCAGGTCAAGCTGGTGGAAACCGGGCCACACTCGGGCGTGTTTGAAGGTGTGGCCAAGACCGGTGAACTGCCGGCGGGAGCCCAGGCGACGGATACTGCGATCGATCACAGCCCGCTGATGGCGATCGATAATTCAACCGAGACGTTCTGGCTGAGCGAGCCGGACGGTGCGACGCCGAAGCAGCTAACTGTCGACATGAAGGATCTGCAGACGATCTCGCGAGCGAAGTTCTTCTCGCCAAAGCCGGACATGCACCGCCCGGTGCGAGGCGAACTGCAGGCGAGCTATGACGGCGAGTTCTGGTACCACGTGGCCGCTCACCCGGCGATTCCGGATGCGGCACCGGTCGCGGGCGAAGTCGGCGCGATGCAGTACCGCGTCTACTCGG
>JAPOLP010000402.1 GCA_029977045.1 Planctomycetota bacterium | reverse complement strand
TGCGAAGTTCGAGGAGCACTCGATCGAGGCTGCTCGCAAGCGGGTCTGGGTGCATCGCAAAGGAGCCACCCGCGCATTCCCGCCGGGCCATGCCGAGATTCCGGATCGTTACCGTGAGATCGGCCAGCCGGTGCTGATCCCTGGCGACATGGGCCGCGCGAGCTGGGTTCTGGTCGGCCAGCCGGGCAGCATGGAGCAGACGTTCGGCACAACCTGTCACGGGGCCGGTCGCGTGATGAGCCGCACGAAAGCGATCCAGCACGCGAAAGGCCGCCGCATCGATCAGGAACTGAAGCAGCGCGGCGTGATCGCTCGCGCCCAGAGCTGGAAGGGCCTCGCCGAAGAACAGCCCGACGCTTATAAAGACGTCAACCTTGTCATCGACGTCGTCCACTCCGCCGGCCTGTCAAAGAAGGTCGCCCGAATGCGTCCAATCGGCGTCATCAAAGGCTGACAGCTCGGCCATCAGGAGCGAGTTCGCAGCATCATCGCTGAGCGAGACTGGTTCCCTCTCCCTCGCTGAACGCTTACGAATTCAAGGTCGACTGAAATGCGGAGGAGAGGGTCAGGGTGAGGGGGACTCCAATAACGCAGCCAGTCGATGCCCCCTCACCCCAACCCTCTCCCCCCAAAGCAAAGTGTGCCCTGTATTGCTCGCCGCATGTTGGGGGAGAGGGAGCCATTGGCGAGTCGTCTGACGCAAATCAATCTCAGCGACCGGCGGTCTTCCATTCGACGGGGCCGGCGAGGGGTTTTGAGTTGAAGAGGATGCGGCGGCCGTCGGGGGACCAGTCGCAGTCCTGCATCTGCCAGCCGCGTGGCTGGCCGGGGACTGGCTGTGGGGGCGAGCTACCGTCGCTGGCGAGCGTGAAGAGCCGATACTGCCGGGCAACCGAGTCGTAAGCTCCGAACAGAATTCGGGAGCCGTCCGGGTGCCAGCTCAGGTCCGGGTTGATCTGCGAAGCGGTGTGCAGAACCTTGAGCTGATTCGGCTGCTCGATCCCGGCGACCATGATGCTCCCGCCCGTGCGGACGTTCGCTTTGAAAGCGATCGACTTGCTGTCGGGAGACCAGTCGAAGTTCCAGAAGAGGTAGCGAATGTCGGCATCCTGTTCGTCGGTCAGCAGGTTGCGACGCTTACCGCTCTGCACATCAACAATCTGGATGTTGCGCGAGGTGCGGATGCCGATGTAGCGCCCGTCCGGCGACCATTCCGCTCCGAAGCCGGTTGGTTCGAGCATCTTCCGGTTCGAGCCGTCCGAGTTCATTGTCAGCACGCCGCCGCCTTGAATGCTGAAGACGACTTGTTTGCCATCGGGCGAGAACGACGGCAGGCAACCGGGGCCGAGGTCGGTCGTCTTTGAACCGTCGAGGCTGACGATGAAAACGTGCGACGTGTCGTAGTCGCCTTTCGAGAGATCGATCACCGCCGACTTGCCATCCGGTGACCACTGCTGCGAACCGAGCTGCCGATAAGGCCGCTGCGGCATCAACACTTCGTCGATCTTCGACGGAATAACGCTGACGAGGCTGGCTTCCAGGTTGACGTTGTCCGTGATCCAGCCAAGGTGTTCGATATTCGCACCAAACCTTGCCGGTGATTCGCTCCAGACGAGTTGACCGTCGAGCAGCAGAAACTGGCCCGACGACGAATAGTTCGCGCCGGCGAAGTGCCACTTGAGTTCGCCCTTCGCGTCCGGGCGAACTTCCAAAGCGACCAGCGTTTCCGGATTCGTCTCGATCGCCCACGACATCAGCACGCCACCGCGCAGGCCAGCTTCTGTTTCGTAAGAGAAACGGTGCAGCGGCTCGTCCCGAAGTTTCAGTTGGCTGCGGCCACGCGTTCCCGTTTCGGCAGTGAACCGCTCGGTGAGTTTCGTTGCCTGGGCAAACAACTCGTCCGGTGTGTCTGCCGGTTCGGGAGCGTCCGGCAACTCCTTCCAGACGAGCCCCGGCGCGACGACGTTCCAGACCTGGCGGTCGCCGTCCTTCATCTTGATCGGGCCGCTGTGCAGCGAGTGGAACTCGTTGACCTCGCGCATCGATTCCGCCTGCAGTGAACCCAGCGCGATTGCTGTCCCGATCACAACCGGGCGTCCGACTTTGTCAGTCCACAGTCCCAGTTCGCCGTGGCTGTAGCTGCCCTGCCGCGACTCACCGATCAACGTCGCGACGGGTTCGATACTGCCGCCGTCCTCAGCAGTCGCCGTGAGCTGAAACTGCTTCATCCGCATCTGCGTGTACTGCTTCCATAGCGGCACATCGGGATCGCGAAGCTGATCAATCTGCGGCACGTCGAGGACATACAAAGCCCGCATGACGGACGACTCTTCGCCCGGCAGATGCATCAGCTTCTCAGCCCGCAGCCGGATGCTTTTCCAGACGACCTGATTGCGGCTGCCATTGCCACCTGCCACGGCGATCAACTGAATCCCGTCGAACGTAACTTCACCGCCGGACGCTTCGATCTGGCCGACCTGACGAAACTGATCTGAGTCTCCCTCGGCAAACAACGAGTAGACCATGTTTCCTCGCCGAGCAAGCCGCAGGCGTCCGGAAGCCGCTTCGTTCTGGAGTTCTTCGCCGCCGTAGATCGTTTGATCGGTTTTTCCCGACTCGCGACGGATCGCCAGGCAACGCAGAAACTGTCGCCCATCCTTGCTCTCGAACCGTGATGTCCGAGGCTCGACGGAGGGCGAATCGAGAATCCGCGCCGCCAGTTGAATCACGCTGTGATTCTTCGCGTCGATATTGAGGTCGTCGAACCGGGCTTCGATGTCGAAGTCACCGTGCAGTGCGAAGCGAGGCGACAGGGCGACATGTCCCCAGCCGGTCTCTGACGAGATATCGAACTTCAATCCGTCGGACGTCGCTTGAAACGTTTCCGGAGAACTCTTTCCGAGCGGTTTGAAGAACTCTCCCGGAACTCCGTCCGTCGCAAAGTCGTGAGAGAACTCGGACTTCAGCCGCGGAAGATCGGCATCAAGCCGCGCAACGAGAGAATCAGCAAGCTGCTGGTCGGCGACCGGCGGTAGCGTCTTCGGCCAGTCGCCGCGCATCACGACGCTGCGTACGCGCAGCTCTGACAGATCGGCAAAGTGAAACAGGCCGAACGAGCGATCGTTGTCGGCTTCGAGTTCTCGTTCATAGACCTGCTGCTCGTTCAGTTCAACGGTCACCGTGCTGCCCGCGATCGCCAGCTTCAGCCTGTTCCACTCGCCGGTCTTCAGCGGCAGGACGTTCGGGCCTCGGCGACTGTCCGGCTCGGCGACACGGTTGTCCGGCGGCAGTTCCGTCCGATCGAACCTGTCATCGGTAACCCAGTGAATTCGGACACCCTCAGTTTCGAGCAGAAACGCCAGACGGTCGAGTGCCGGGTGAGCATGAATCGCGTTGCCTTCTGGCTGATAGAAGAACTCGTATTCGACCGAGCCGTCTTCAATGAGTGGCCGTTGATAACGCAGCAGGCTCTCTACTGCGTTTCCGGGAGCATAGCCGTGCATCAGGCCGCGGATTTCGCCGCCGTTTTCCGGATCGTCAACGTGCTGCCAGTGTGCTCCGTTTCCTCCGACTGATCGCCCGTGATAGGGGACCCAGCCCGTCAGTTGTTTTGAGTGGGAAAGAACAACCTCGTCGGGAATCTCTGGCTGCCCGGTGATACGGATATTTCGCGGCGTCGCCGTTCCGAGTGATCGACTGTGGAAACCGAACCACGGATCAGAGTGCTCATCGAGCTGTGCTTCGTGAATCAGCCGCCCGCTGACAAACAGCCGGTAGCGACCGTCGCGAAATTCAGCTCGAAACCACGGCGCATGACGAATACAGTGCAAATGGCGGATCGATCGGCTCGCGACGAATGGCCGAGGGCTGGAACGTGCCGATCTGAATTTCCTTGCGGTTCCACATCGGCCCCACGGACTGGCCTGCCGCGTAGACATCGCAGACTCCAGCGGGGCCGATCTCACCGTCGACCTGAAAGTTTCCACGTAACGGCGACTGATAAAACAGGTAGTCGTGTGAGTGGCCGGCCAGGCGACCGATCTCCAACGGGCCGGTCCGGATCCAGCGAGCGGTTGCGTTTCCAGGTCCGCGTGTATGCGACTGCTTGACCGACGTGGGAATCCACTGCGACCGATCAGCCACAGCGTCGAAAACATCTTTGCTGCCGCCCTTGATCACGAACTGATACCGGGCGATCAGTGCTTCGATGTGCGAGTGCCACTGGCTTATTCCCCTCGGAATCCCAAGCGAGGTTCTCTGTTGCTGCAGCAGGAGTAGCAGATCGCCCATCGTTTCGTTGGACGGGAACTGATGCACGCCGCGGTAGACAACCAGTGTTTCAGGCCACTGATCGTGCAGACCTTCGGACTTCTGACCGTTGACCAGCAAACGGAGCTGGTCCAGTGACTGGCCTGCCGCTTCGCCGTCCTGCAGGTGAAGCTGTGTCAGTGCGAGCAGGGCAACTCTGGCTCGTTGTTGAGTGAGGTCGTCGCTGGCTGGTGCTGATTCGACGGCGTTCTTCAGCTCGGCCAGACGTCCCGTCGAGGCAGCCACGTCCAGCAGATCAAACACGGGAGACACGAGAAT
Source organism: Planctomycetota bacterium (assembly GCA_029977045.1). Lineage (GTDB taxonomy): Bacteria > Planctomycetota > Planctomycetia > Planctomycetales > Planctomycetaceae > JAPOLP01. The sequence goes on along the minus strand of JAPOLP010000402.1, from coordinate 1,232 downwards.
TGAGCCACTCAACGGCGACTTTGTCGCCGGCTTCTGAGCTGGCGGCGCGGCTTCGGACGGAGTGAAATCCCCCGACATCCGGAAGCCGTGACCGTCTCCCGGCAGAACCCACCTGGCGAGAAAATCAAACTGCTCATTAACCGGCAGTTCCGCAGCGCGACGCCGGACAACTTCGGCGTTCTCTGCGAGAGACTCGTCACCGAAGATCGAGTTGGCCGCGCGCTGATCGGGAATCGCCAGTTCGGCGGTCAGTGCCAGTTGCGGTGAGAAGCAGAGCAGCAGTCCAGCGCAGCAGAGCGAGCGTGTCACAGCGAGTCTCCGTCCTGACGGTCTTCGCCGGGGACGCGAACAGCTCGCAGTGGCAAAGACGACAGTGGATCAGCTTACACGCCGAGCAGCAGACAGCGACACTCCGGCGACCAGGATCGCGAAACCGCCCAGGCCGAGCAGCCAGTTAACCGGCGCGTCTTCGGACGGAGCCGCCGTCGCACCATCGTGCGACGTCTCGTCATGTCCCGCTGCGCTGCCGGAACCACCGGGTGCGATGGCGAGGTACTCGGGCGGGTCGGTTGATGATTCGCGTTCGAGCTGCAGCGAATCCGGGGCGGAGCCGACGAGCAGGTTCCAGTCGACGGTCGTGAGAATGTCGACGCCGGGGTTCTGAACTTTGACCGTGCACTGGCAACCGCCGGTCAGGAAGCGGCAGGTGTCCTCGATCGTGTCCGCGGCGATGCCGTCGCCGACGAGTGCCCACAGCGAGCGGCCTCGACCGAAGACGGGCAGGGCGGTTGGCTGGCTGACGATGTCGGCTTCGTTGAGGTCCGGCTCAGTCGTGCGCAGCATTGCGACAAAGGCCTGTTCGGCGGGATCGTCTTTCGGAATCCGCACGAGCGAGAACGCGATCTTCAGTTCAGCCGGGTCGAGGCTCAGCAGGCCGTCTTCGAGATCCTTCTCTTCGATCTCGGGCAGCTTGAGTGTCGCCTGCATTCGAGCGAGTTCGTCGGTCAGCGTTTTCGCCGCCTTGTCGTCCTTTTCCTTGTCGCCGGATTCGAGCAGCACCCAGACGGCGGACTCGCCGCGCAGCAGCCGCTCGGTCAGGACTTTCCGCTGCGGCGATTCGAGCAGCAGGTTGACGTTCTCGGCGGTGAACTCAACCGAGAAGACCTGGCTGGGAGGTCCCTTCTTCGCTGGCGTGTGGGCGACCAGCCAGGCAACACCCGGCTTCACCTCGC
>JAPOLP010001124.1 GCA_029977045.1 Planctomycetota bacterium | reverse complement strand
GACGTCCTGCGTGACGTCAAACGTGCCCTTGGCCCCCTGGCCATCGACGACGAGCTGATGCTCGGCTCGCGGGCCTTTCAGCTCGAACTTTGCAATGTTGAATGCGACTTTCGATGGCTGCTCAGCAGCGCTGCTGAAAGTCGGCTGAAACGCGAGTGAGGTCACGCTCAGACACATGACGGCGTTGAGCATCCACTTTCCGTGGTGACGCATGGTGAAACTCCCGTGTGTTCTGGAGAGGCTGTGTTCGTTGGCAGAATTCGTTGAATCCAGGTTCGATGATTATCTGGTTCGGCACGGACTGGCCACACCGGTTTACTTGGGCGGGTCCTGAATCGTCAGGACGATGCCGGGTACCGACTGGGTGACCGTCGTCTTGTCCTGCTTGATCGTCGCGGTCAGAGCGACGGTAAACGTTCCGACCGGGGCTTTATCCGTCGCCTTGAATTCAAACGAGATCTCGTTCGTGTCCTTGGCGATCGGTTTGACTTCGGCGGTGACGTTGCCGGGCAGACCGCCCTTGTTGGCTTCCGGAGTGACTGCCAGCGTGATCGCCTCGTTGAAACCTTCCGCTCGTTCGACGATCAGCTTGACGGTCGCTGCCTGGCCTTTGACCAGCGTGATCGCTGCGGCTTCGGGACGGACGCGAATCTGCGGCTGCGGGCCGACTCCGACTGCGATCTGACGTGTCAGATTCTGAGGCGCCCACGGCAGAGCGTTGTACGCAGCCTTCATCGCGTCTTCGGTACTGGCCGTTGCGACGACGTCCTGCTCGCCGATCTTTGCTCGACCGACTACGCGGATCGGAAGCACCTGGCTCTGCGGTGTTGCGGTCGTGCTCGTCAGCGTCAGGACGACGGAATTCATTCCGGGGCCAATGACAGTTGGCTGACTGACGATGCCTTCCGGCAGTCCTTCGGCGGCAACGGCAATCTCTCCGGTGTAGCCGCGACGAGCGACGTTGACGGTCACTGCCGACGTCGAGCCGGCTCCGATGTTGATCGTGTTGTCGCTGACTGACAGGTCGAATCCGGCGGATGCTGGCTCGGTTTCGATCAGATAGCCGAACTGTCCGCCACCGCGACGGTGCAGCTCTTCGACGGCGACGAAGTATTCGCCGTCCGCCGGAAACGCGTAGTCGAACGAGGCGTCACCGACTCCGAAGTCTTCCTTCACGGCTACCTGGCCGCCGTCCTTGTTGAGAATCCGGACAAACACCGACGTCGGTGCACCGACGCGGCGAGTGATTCCGCGAAACGTAAACTTCTGGCCTTTCGTCGCGGTCACTTTGAAGAAGTCGGCATCGCCGGGCTGATCGATCCGACCGCTGAGCGTGTGGCCGAGTTCCGCGGCGGTCGCCTGTTCCTTCGAGTCGTTTGGTTCGACTTCGGCCGCCGCGGTCGCCTGGGCAACGTGCAGCAGAGCCAGAGCGCTGCTCCGACCGTTGATGATTTTCGCTCCGACACTGACCGCTTCTTCCTGCTCGTCCGCCGCCAGCGTCACGAGAGCCGGTGCGACAGCCGCCGCATCCGGGCCGACGAACGTCACGGCTGACTGCTGGCCTTTCGCGGCTCCCAGCGGGTACGGCACCGAGACGATCGGGAAGTCGCCGATTCGCAGTCGGTAGATGTGTCCGCCGCCGCCCTGATAGCGGATGTCGCGAAGCTCCAGCGTGTACTTGCCGTCGGCCTCAAACGTGTGATGCAGCCTTGAATCGCCTCGCAGTCCCGCTTCGTCGTCGCTCCAGGCAACTTCGCGGCCCTGCGGATTGAACAGCCGGATAAACGGGTCGAGTGCCGAGCCGAGGCGTCGGGCGACGACTTCGATCGAGACCGACTCGCCAGCCTTCGCGTCAAAGCGGAAGTACTGATAGTTGAGCGACGCGACGGCGCCGTCGATCGCGACGGGCAGCGTGACGTCCTGAGCGGTTTCTTTCGTCGTGTTGTTTCCGACGCTGGCGATCGAGGGCAGATCGTCGACGAGCAGCAGCTTCAACGCCGAGACACCGCCCGGACCGGCGATCCGGATTCCGTGGACTCCAACGGGGCCCTCAGCCGGAACATCAAACTGCCACGTCGAGGCGGCAGCGTCCTTGCCGTTGTTGGGCACGTCGGCGGCCAGCGACGCCGTCGCCGCAAAGCTCGTC
>JAPOLP010000130.1 GCA_029977045.1 Planctomycetota bacterium | reverse complement strand
GCAGTGTGAACTCGACACGTACGCTCCCAACGCCCGCCGCCAGAATTACGACCACGGAGCCACCTTCAAACTCCGCAGCCGCTCGCTGGTCCTGTTCGTCGGTCGCGAAAAGCTGCTCGGTCGCCTGAAAAAGAAGGTCGCCAGGCAACGTTAGACATCGTCGCGTCCCGCCGCGATACTCCGCCGCATCGAGGGTCGGGAGTTGTTTCGCCCGAGCTATTGCCTGTGGGCAGTCGCCAATGCCGAAATACACTCCCGGCCCTCGTTTCGCTTTGCAGAACGGCGGTTTTCGGCAGGTACGATGGATCGACTGGGACATCTCAATGCGGCGCAGCGGGACGCGGTGACGACGCTGTCGGGGCCGCTGCTGGTGCTGGCTGGAGCCGGCACGGGCAAGACGCGCGTGATTACGCATCGCATTGTCGAGCTGGTGCGTTCGGGGATCGCTCCGGACCGGATTCTGTCGGTCACGTTCACGAATAAAGCCGCCAAGGAGATGCTCGAACGGACTCAGGAGTTGCTCGGCAAGCGGCTCAAACAGCAGCCGCTGATCTCGACTTTCCACTCCTACTGCGTGCGCGTCCTGCGGCAGGAAATCGAGGCACTCGGCTATCCGAAGACGTTCTCGATCTACGACCGCGGTGATCAGGAATCAACCGCCCGCAAGGCGCTCCGGGACGTCCGAGTTCCCGACACGACGTTGCGACCCGGTGACCTGCTTAACTCGATCAGCCGCTGGAAGATGCACGGCATCTCGCCCGACCAGGCGACGGCTCACACCGAGAACGATCTCGATTTCATCGCAGCGGTTGCATACCGCAAGTACCAGTCCAGCCTGCGAGCGTGCGGGGCCGTCGACTTTGACGATCTGCTACTGCTGACGAACGAGCTGTTCCGCAACTTCCCCGACGTCCTGCAGCGGCAGCAGGCTCGCTTCGATCACGTGCAGATCGACGAGTACCAGGACACAAACGGTTCGCAGTTCGATCTGATCGAAGCCCTGGTCCGCCCTCACAGAAACCTGTGCGTCGTCGGCGACGATGACCAGTCGATTTATGCCTGGCGTGGCGCCGACGTCGAACACATTCTCGGATTCAATCGCCAGTTTCCCGGCGCGAAGGTCGTCCGTCTCGAAGAAAACTACCGCTGCACGGACGCGATCCTGGAACTCGCCAACCGGCTGGTGAAGCACAACAAAGGCCGGCACGACAAGGAACTGGGCGCGAACAAGATCGCCGAGTCCGAAGTCCGCTTCCGCGAATACGAAGACGAAAACGTCGAAGCCGAAACGGTCGTGCGCGAGATCAAGTTCTGGACCGAGAAGAAAGGTGTCGCGCCGCAGGATATCTGCATTCTGTTCCGCACCAACGAACAGCCTCGTGTCTTCGAGACCGAGTTCCGCCGCCAGGACGTCCGCTACACCGTGATGGGCACGCCGTCGTTCTTCGACAAGCGTGAGGTTCGCGACATCCTCGCGTACCTGAAGGTGCTGGAGAATCCGCTCGACGACAACTCGCTGCTGCGGATCATCAATACGCCGACGCGCGGCATCAGCGACGCGACCACTCAGAAGTTGCTGGCCCGCGCCGTTCGTCGAGGCTGCAGCCTGTGGGACGTTGTGCCGGAAGCTCTCGCTGAAAACGACATCTCCGCGCGAGCTGGCGAGGCCGTCAATCGCTTCCGGCAACTGCTTGACGACTTCCGCGACCAGTTGCGAGCCAGTCCACAGAACATGGCCGCGATCGTCGAAAAGCTGCTGAGCACGATCGACTACGAAAGCGAGATCGCGAAGCAGTACAAGAACGAGGACATGCAGATCGCGAAGCAGGAGATCGTCGAGCAGATGATCGACTCGCTGCGGACCTACGCGGACAAAGCCCGATCGCCGTCCGTCGGTGGCTACCTCGAAGAGACTGCCCTCGATGGCCCGGACTTCGGTAACGAAAAGGAGAACAAACTCAACGAAGCCGCCGTCAAGCTGATGACGCTGCACAGTGCCAAGGGTCTGGAATTTCCCCGCGTCTACATGGTCGGCATGGAGGAGAACCTCTTGCCGCACAAACGCTCGGTCGAAGTCGAAGGTGCAGCCATCGACGAAGAACGCCGCCTGTGCTACGTCGGCATCACTCGCGCTCAGGATCACCTGACGCTGACCCGAGCCATCGCCCGCAAGAAGTGGGGCAAGAACCGACTCTCCGTCCCGTCAAGATTCCTCCGCGAAATGCGCGGCGAGGATGAGTTTGACGAGTGAGTACGGACGAACTTGACGTCCCGCAGAAATAGCGGAAGGACGCAAGCCCTCCGGCCAGCCGCCTGAACCACACGGCCCGACACCTCACTCTCGATCCGACCGGACGGCTTGCGCCGTTCCGCTATCTGAATTCAAAACAGCTTGCCGCTGTCGAGCAGCAGCGTGACCGGGCCGTCGTTGACGAGGGCGACGTCCATGTGCTTCTGAAAACGGCCCGTCTCGACGCGAATCCCCTGGCCGCGAACTTCGGCACAGAAGCTCTCGTAAAGCTGATTCGCCTTCTCCGGTCGCGCGGCCTCGATGAAGCTCGGGCGGCGACCTTTGCGAGCGTCGCCGTACAGTGTGAACTGACTGACGACGAGCATCGCGCCGCCGACGTCTGCCAGTGACAGGTTCATCTTGCCGTCACCGTCCTCGAACACCCGCAGCCCGACGGCCTTCCCCGCGAGATATACCGCGTCGTCCTCGGTGTCGTCGTTGCCGACTCCCAGCAGAACGAGAAACCCGCGTTCAATCTGCCCGGTGATCTCACCCTCGACAGTGACACTCGCCTGACTGACTCGTTGAATGACTGCTCGCACGATTCGATTCCTGTGCTGACGCGATGAGCGGGACAACGGGGCTTCGCCAGCGTAAAGACGCAGAGGTGCAAAGCGACGCAAAGGCTTTGCGTTTCTTCGAGTCTCTGCGACTTTGCGCTGCAATCTGCCTGAATGCTATTCTGAGACCGATTAGAACCGCCCGGATCGGCGTTCCTTGCCGGGCAGAACTTCCAGGCAGGTCGTCCACCACCCGGTGAGAACGGTTTCAACGAACTCGTCCGGCAGGCCTTCGTAACGCATTTCAGCAGCGAGCCGCTCGTGATCATAGCGCAGCGGGACGAATTCAACGCTGAGCTGCGGTGTCGGCTGGCCGCTCGCTGCATCCTGCCGCCCGACATCAACGATCGTGTACCAGACGTTTGTCATGCCGTCGTTCTCTGGTCGACCGAGGACTCCAACATTGATGAACCGCCGCCCGCCGGACAGTTCACGCTGCCAGTGGATTCCGGTATGCGTGCCAAGAATCACGTCGGCCTGCTGGTCGTTCGCCAGGCGTTCGAGAAATGCGGTGCTGGTTGCTGACTCCCAGAGGAATTCGTTCGTCTGCCGAGGACTGCCGTGACACAGCAGAAACCGCAGGCCGTCGATCTCGAAGCGAATCTCCGACGACAGCGAACGCATCCAGTCGCGATTGGCTGGGCTGGTATTGGCGTACGTGTAGTCGTAGCTGATCTGAGCAAAGTGGTTATCGTGCGGGTCGGTATAGCCGCACTGACAGTCCTGCAGATTGTTGCCAATGCTGTTGTCGTAGTTGCCTTGTACGGTCTCGATTTCGTGCTGATAGAGCAGCGGAAACACGCGATCCGGATGCGGCCCGAACGCTCCCAGATCGCCCAGGCAGTAGAGCTTCTGGGCACCTCGGCTGTGCGCATCGGCGATCGCGGCTTCCAGAGCCAGATAGTTGTTGTAAATACCGCCGAAGAATGCGATGCGCACGGGAGAGTCTCGATATAAGTTGCCGCGTTGCGCGCGGCCTACTCGACAGACTTGGAAGTTGGGTTGGTGCAGATTGCGCCGTACTGGTAGCAGGTGAAGCACGCTCCGAAAGCCAGAGGAAAATCCCGAGCGGACTCTGCGAGTGCGTCGCCGAGTAACGCGGCGGGTTCGTCGAGCAGGATCGGGCAGACGGCGATGCCTCGGTCAGTGATGACGCGGCTGTGCGTGCAGATGAGTTGCCGGTCGTCGAAGTCGGACATCATCTCAGGTGTTATTCGGTCGAAGCGGCCATAGCCCTCGGTTCGCTGCGCTTCGGCTCCGATCTGCAGTCGCGGGAGAATCTTCAGCCGCGGTCGCGTGCAGCCGTGCTTGCGCAGCGTTTCCCGAAACTGCCCCAGCACGCGCTGGTCGTCGGCTTCGTCCCAGACGCGAGTCATCGTGATGATCGGCAGGAAGCCGTGCTCGACGAGCAGTTCGACGCCACGCATCGAGCGCTCGAACGACCGCTCTCCGCGAATCGGGTCGTTGAGTTCCGGCGTCGGACCGTCGATCGAAACGCGAAACTCCAGGCAGTACAGACTCTCGTCCTCAGCCGCCCGCAGTCGCGCGATCCAATCGGACTTGAGCACCGTCGCATTGGTCAGGACGGTCGCCGGGCCGTACGTCAAAGCAAGTTCGAGAATCGGCACCATGTCCGGATTGAGAAACGGTTCGCCGCCGGTGAAGTAGTACTCGCGAACGCCGAACGCGACTGACTCTTCCAGCCGTCGCCGCACGTCGTCGAGGCTCAGGAACCCAAACTTGTCGTTGTGCGGGCTGCAGCTGATGAAACAGTGTATGCACTCCAGATTGCACCGCGTTCCCGCGACCTGAAACCAGAGTTCATCGAGCGATCGCAGCGGCACACTCGGGCAACTTTTCGACGGCGACGCGGCCTGTGCGTCACCGGTTGCGGCGGCTTCCAGTGAGGCACTCATGGTGACGGTGCCTCCAGCAGAGAAAACGCGGCGTTGATCTGTTCGAGTCCGATGCGGATCAGAAACCGGGAATCGCGACCGTAGCTCTTTGCTCCGAGAATGAAGAAACCGGGCTCGGGATTCCGCAGCGTGTCGGCACCGGGAGAACTCTGTGACATACAGTCCCCGGACGTCTCACCAAGCAGTGCAGCTGCCAGCTTGATCGGCCCCTGTGACGCATAGCACTCGTGAATCTGCAGTTCCTCGTACAACGACCGATTCGGTCGGTATCCGACCTGAGCAATGATCCGGTCGACAATCAGCTCCTCGCTCTGGTCGGCAGCTTCGATGCCAACTCTCGGAGCACTCACGCAACGTCTGATGCGGACAGCGAGTCGATCATCGGGCGCCCGTCGAATCTCTTCGATCGTCGCGGCATTGATCCACTGAACCGAACTCGCAGCATCATCGCCCAATATCGCGAGTTCGTTCGCGGCTCGGGTTAGCGCAGCTCGTCCGGTGAGCTGGTCGTCTGCGATCACCGGAATCGGTGGCGTTCGGTCGGTTCGAGTCAGCCAGAGGCAGCGAGTGTCCGGCGCTTCGTCAGCCAGTCTCGAAAGTGCAACAACGGACGTTGCTGCCGAGTATCCGCCGCCGACAACCAGAGTCGTCTTTCCCGCAAAGCGATCGCGATCAGCTTCGTAGACATCGGGAATCTGATAGTCGATCTGGTCAGCGGCGGCTCGCTCGCCAGGACACAGAATGCCCCCGGCACCCAGCCAGTTGTGCTGCGAGAACGTTCCGGAGCAGTCGAAAACGACGTCAGCCTCGATGATCTCTTCGCGTCCCTGCCCGGCCTCCACCAGTAGGCGGAACGGGCTTTCGGATCGAGACGGCTTGCCGATGCGGTCGCTCTTCCAGAAGTCGCCGCGGCTGATCGCGATGACGCTGGCCTGTTCGCGGATCCGGCCAGCAAGCAGCGGCAACTGGCTGAGCGGTCGCAGGTACTGGTCGACGAATTTGCGACCGCTCAGCAAAGCGTCGTCAGCGGGAAGTGACTGGTCGGCGAGAGCTTCACGGCTCCAGGCAGACGAGTTCATTCCAAACGGACTGAAGAGCTGGACGTGTCCCCAGGCGGCGACGTGATTTCCGATCGTGCCCTGTTCCAGCAGCGTGACGTCCCATCCGGACTGCTGCCCGCGGACGGCGGCTTCCAGCCCGATCGGCCCCGCTCCGATGATCGCCAGCCTGCGTCCCGCCACTTGTTGCTCCTGCGTCGGTCGGGCCGGACGGCTTGCGCCGTTCCGCTAAATATCGATTCCGGTCAAACGATTGCTGCCTGCGATTCGTCGAGCGCTGGATCGAACGGAGTCAGGTCGATTGACGTCACTTCGCCGGTCAGCAGTTCGCTGACGAGAACTCCGGTGCCTGGTGACATCTGCAGTCCCGAGCGGAAGTGGCCAGTCGCGACGATCGTGTTCTCCGCTTCCGGCAGGCGTCCGATCAGTGGCAGTTCGCGAGTCGGACACGGTCGCAGCCCGGACCAGCAACGTTCGACATCGGCATCCACCAGTTCCGGTACCAGCGACGTCGCGAATTCCAGCAGCCCGGTCACGCCGCCGACTGTGTTCTGTTTGACAAAGCCAACGCGTTCCTCTGTCGAGCCGATCAGGACGCGACCGTCGGGTCGGGGCACCAGGTAACGCGGGCCGACTTCGATCACGTGACGGAACAGCGGACGCGGCAACTGCAGCAGCGCGATCTGGCCGCGAACTGGTTCAATCGTCACTGGCAGTCCAGCTTCGGCCAGCAGCATTGACGACCAGGCTCCGGCAGCGATGACAAACTGATCTCCGTCAACTCGGCCTTGAGCGGTCCTGGCGGCGATGATGCCTCGTTCGGCCCAGTCCCAACCGGTCACCGGGCAACCTTCGAGAAACTGGACGCCTGCCAGTTCGCACGCCGACCGCATCGCTTTCAGATGGCGAGGGTTCCGAGCCTGTGCCAACTGCGGCAGGTGGTACGCGTCGCAGAACTCTGCGGTCAAAGCGGATTCGACTTCGCGAGCGGACTCCGACGTCAGGCGTTCGATCGAGACACCTTCCGCGCACCACTGCTGAAACTCAACGTCGAGCGAGTTGTCGAACGAAACGATGACTCCGCCGCAGACGCGATAGCCGTTGTCGATTCCGGTTTGCTCACGCAGACGGGCCGTCCAGTCAGCCCACAGCGTATGGCTGAATGCCCGCAACTGAGCGATCGGCGTTGCGGCCCCGCTGAGATTGCCAGGCGGGAAGAAGCCAGCTCCGGCCCAGGACGCTTCGCGCCCAACGCGGCTCTGCTCAACGACCGTCACATCGGCGCCACGTCGAGCCGTCTCCCAGGCAACCGACAGCCCGATGGCTCCTCCACCGACAACAACAACGTCCGACATGACTCAAGCTTTTCCGGCTGATTTCAGCCCTTCAGATCCGTAATCGCAGCTTCCCGAGTCGCATGATGAGCCCACAGACGGTTGGCTTGCGTGACCTCAAGCACTTCCGCGACGACCCCCGTCGCACAGCAGACCGCCATCTTTCCGTTCCGAGCAGACAGCCGCCGCCAGACGCGGAAGAGTGTGCCGAGAAACGCCGAACCGAAGAATTTCGTCTTCGTCATATCGATCAGTATGACGGGAGGCTCGGAGGTCTTGGCGATCTCCAGCAGGTGCTTCGAGGCTCGTTCCAGAACCATCTCTTCAAGGTTGTCGTACTCTTCGCCGAGCGTGACGACCGTGACTCCATCCTGTTCAATGACTTCCAGATCTGACGATGCCATGGGGATTCCCGCGATTTGCAACTGAGCCCGCACGCGATTCCGTGATGAAACACTCCCTCGTGTCGGGACCGGTCAAATCCCGTCGGAGGCTTCACGGATCGTAATCACAATCCGGCGGAGAATCATGCCAGTCGGCTGTGAGCAACGGGATCGCTTTTCAGACGGGGCCGGAGTCTCTTCTAATTCGCACCCGACCTGCTGATCGTTCGCCTCCGTTTGCTGACTCAAATCGCGGTGATGGTATGACCGGTTCCGCATCTTCAGACACGACCGACCTCCTGGACTGCCGATTCGTCATTCGTGCCGCGGGGCTGGCCCTCGATCCTGGCAAGCTGCTGCTGGGAGGTCTGGCGCTGCTGATTCTTGAGACTGGCCTGAATGTGATTCTGCGTCTGCCCTTTGCCGAGCAGGCTCCGCCATTGCACGTCAGAATGTCGGTCGACCTGGGTGGTTCGACGGTCGCTCAATTTGTCGGCACGGGAGCCGGTCTGTTGCTCGCGCCGCTGCAATCGATCATCGGGCCGGGCGTCGAAATCTTTCGCAGCGGTAGTTCGTGGCCAGAGCTGGCGACAGCCTGGACGCGACTGCTGTGGGCACTGCTGGTCTGGTCGCTGTTCGGCGGAGCAATCACCCGGATGACTGCGGTGCAGTTCGCCACGAGCAAGCGAATCGGTGTTCGAGGCGGGTTGAGGTTCGCTCTTCGACAACTCCAGAACTACATGACAGCTCCGTTCCTGCCTCTGGCTGGAATCGGTTGCCTGCTGGCCTTCAACGCGGTTCTGGGAGCGATCGCCGGGTTGCTTGGATCAGTCGGCGAGACAATTCTCGGAGTGGTTTGGGGACTCGTTCTCTTCTGCGGTTTGCTCATGGCGCTGCTGGTCATCAGCGTGTCAGTCGGCTGGCCGTTGATGGTCGCTGCTGTGAGTACCGAAGACAGCGACGGCTTCGACGGCCTGGGACGAGCCAACGGCTTCCTGCTCGACCGACCGTGGCGAGCACTTCTGCTGGTTCTTCTCAGCCTGCCGGTGTTCGCTCTCGGCTGGCTGTTCGCCGCGACGTTGCTGAGTCTGACGGTCTACATGGCCGACTGGGCCGTCGCGTCCGGAGGCCCCGGCCAGACGGCCGACTGGAGTTTTCTCCTGGCTCCCTCAATCTCCGCTGATGTTTCGCCGAAGACGTACTGGCTCGAACTGCCTCGACTACTGCTTTGTGGCTTCGGCCCATCGTTCTTCTGGTGTGGTATCACCGTCATTTACTTCCTGCTGCGAAAGAGCGACGACGGCACGTCGCTCAACGATGTCACGATCCACCTCGACAAACCCGCTGAAGTGGCAGTCGACCAGTCGCCCGAGCCGCCGGCGGAAACCCCAATGACCAATGACCACTGACTGGTCACAGTCAGTGGCAGGCACGGCGAAGGCGGTCGTTCAACGCTCGGCCGAGCCCTTCGTCCGGAAACGGCAGAGCGAGAATCTGATCGACGTCTGTGACATCAAGGCGTCGCAGCGCCGCAAAGAACGCAGCGGCTGCATCCCGCAGGTTGCCGTCGGTCGTCAGAACCTCAACGGCGTCAAACGATTCAGCAGCGGGCGACGGTTCGAGCAGCAACAGGCCGACTCGCCTGCCGGCCAGAGATTTCCGTAGCGTCGAATCCGCCGACAGGTCACTCGGCTCGACCATCGCCAGAGGCGTTCGCGGAGCGTAGTGCTGTGGCAGCATCCCCGGCGACTCAGCGGGACCGCTTGCCGGGTTCTGCCGCGACGTGACTGGCCCGACGACGCGTTCGATCTCTTCCTGAGTCAGCCCGCCGTGTCGCAGGATGCAGGGCTTACCGTCGTCAAAGCCGACGACCGTTGATTCGACGCCGATCGAGCACGGACCGTCGTCGAGAATCAGATCGACACCGTCACCGAGAGTCTCGGCAACGTGCTCGGCAGTCGTTGGGCTGATCTGACCGAACGGGTTGGCACTTGGAGCCGCGATCGGCAGGTCGACTTTTCGCAGCAGTTCCAGAGCCTGCGGGTGTGACGGCATCCGGATCGCGACACAGGGCAGCCCCGACGTCACAAGATCCGGAACGATGTCGGACTTGGGCAGGACAAGCGTCAGCGGCCCCGGCCAGAAGGCATCGGCCAGTTGCCGAGCAGCATCCGGAACCGAAGTCACGAGCCGGTCGAGCCACTGGCGATCGGCGATATGCACAATCAGCGGATCAAAGTGCGGCCGGTTCTTGACCTCGAAGACGCGAGCAACCGCCCGTTCATCCAGAGCGTTGGCCCCGAGCCCGTAAACAGTCTCGGTGGCAATCGCCACCAGCTGCCCTTCGCGGAGCAGTTCCGCAGCGCGAGCAACATCGGTCGAAATCAGAGAATCAGTCGGCACGGGCAGATCACGAAAACAGCGGAGCGGGACTTCATCCACAACGGGGCGGCATCGTACCGAATCAGACGCTCGCGTCACGCAGGCGGGCGGCGGCTTCCTCAGGTGCGACGACGTTGATCCAGGTGCCGCTGCTGATTTCGAAGCCGGCAATGCCCGAAAGCCTTGGCGTGATCTCGACGTGCCAGTGAAATGCTTCGCGACCGGGCTCTCGCAGCGGGGCCGTATGCACGGTCAGATTGAATGCCGGGCGATCGAACGCCGCGTCGAGCCTGCAGAGCGTGTTGCGCAGAACGACTGCCAGGTCGGCGAGTTCCTCAGGCGTCGCCGCAGAGAAGTCCGGCTCAGGCCGACGTGGCACGATCCAGATCTCGGAAGCGAAGCGGCTCGCG
>JAPOLP010000644.1 GCA_029977045.1 Planctomycetota bacterium | reverse complement strand
GTCGACGTCGATCGCCAACGTCTGGTTCTCCGCGACACTCGCCGCGGCAGCCGACGTGATCACCGGAGCGTCGTTCACGTCAGTCACGCTGATGCTCGCTGTAGCACTGGAAAGGCTGAATGCTGTTGTTCCTCCAGCGGTGCTGACGTCGGCCCTGGTACCTTGCTGGCCCGCTGTGGCACCGGTCTGGTCCCAGGCGACGAAAACGAGTGATGCACTGTCTGCATTGAGCGCATCCGGCACAAACCGCACCCGGTCAGATGAGCGCAGCAGCAATGCAGAAGTACCGCTAACGGGGGCAATGTCAGACCAGTTGCTTCCGCTGTTGACTGAGTACTGCCACGTTCCGTTGCCGCTGTTCAAACCTGTGATCGCGATTCCCTCCGTGGCACCAGCATCGACGTCGGTAATTCGATCTCCACCAGCACTCTCGATGATTTCCGCAACGGATACGCCGGGGTGAGCTGTTTCGTCTTCTGTGATTGTCGGCAGCGTCATCATCCCGGAAGTGTCCAGCACCGGAGCGTCGTTGACTGGATCAACCGTAATGCTGAGCACCGCCGAAGCCGTCAGCGGTCCGCCAAGCCCGGTATTTCCGAGATCGTTCACACTGATCGTGGCGGCGTCCGATCCATTGAAATCAGCGTTCGGTGTGTAGGTCAGGCCATCCAGAGCAGTGTTGATATCCGTCAGACTGCCACGGAAATTCAACTGGCTGCGAGTGCCCTCCTTGTTCAAGAACAGCATATGGACTGCACCGCGATCGGCGCCGCCCGCGTCATCGTAAAAAGCGCCGACAGCCAGATCGGTGACGCCGTCCCCGTTCAGATCGCCGACGCTCGCCGTTGACGTGCCAAAGAAATCTCCGTTCGCCAGCGACGGTCCACCGTTCGTGTCGCTGGCGATCTTCGTGGAGCTCTTCACGGTTCCGTCGGCATTGAGAAGCAGCACATACACTGCGCCACGGTCGCCACCACCCGTGTCATCCCGGTAGGCCCCGACGGCCAGATCCGTCACGCCGTCCCCGTCCAGATCGCCAACGTTCGCTAAAGAACTACCGAATCGATCAGTGTCCGCCAGCGACGGTCCACCATTCGTGCCACTGGCGATCCTCGTGGAACTCTTCACGGTTCCGTCAGTATTGAGCAGCAATACATGCACTGCGCCACGGTCGCTGCCTCCCGCATCATCTCTAACGGCGCCGACGGCCACATCGGTCACGCCGTCTCCATCCAGATCACCCACGCTCGCCACGGAACTGCCAAAGAGATCACCGTCCGCCAGTGACGGCCCACCGCTCGTGCCGCTGGCGATCTTCGTGGAACTCTTCACGGTTCCGTTGGTATTGAGCAGTAGCACATAAACTGCGCCGCGACCGATACCGCCCGTGTCATCGCTGAAAGCTCCGACAGCGAGATCGGTCACGCCGTCCCCGTCCAGATCACCTACGCTCGCCACGGAATTGCCGAAGAGATCACCGTCCGCCAGTGACGGCCCACCATTCGTGCCGCTGGCGATCTTCGTGGAACTCTTCACGGTTCCGTCGGCATTGATAAGCAGCACATGCACGGTACCGCGGTTGGACCCGCCCGTGTCATCGCCGATAGCACCTACGACAAGATCGACCACGCCGTCCCCGTCAAGATCACCCACATTCGTTATAGATGTGCCAAAGTAATCACCGTTCGCCAGCGATGGTCCACCGTTTGTGCTGCTGGCGATCTTTGTGGAACTCTTCACGGTTCCGTCGGCATTGAGCAGCAGCACATGTACTGCGCCGCGATAGGTGCCACCCGTGCCATCAAAATCAGCTCCGACGGCCACGTCAGCCACTCCGTCCCCGTCCAGGTCTCCGACGTTCACAATCGACTTGCCGAAGCGATCACGGTTTGCCAGTGATGGTCCTCCGTTGGTGTCGCTGGCAATCTCCACGCTGCTGGAAACGATGTTTGCGGAATCACCGAGGAACGTCAGTCCGGCGGTACTCGCGAGTGTCAGCGTCCCGTTGCTCACGGACAACTGCACTTCCAGCTCTCCAGCACCGGAGTCTGGGTCAGTAATCGAGATCACGTTCGAGTTGCCGGAACTCAGCACCAGCGGCGTATCTTCATCAGTCGTTTGGGCTGACGGAGTGCTGATTACCGGCGGGTCGTTCAGTTCGGCATTGCCGAAATCATTTCCCGCAAGAGTGGTTCCGGCTCCGGTAATCACTGAATGAGCACCGAAGACGTTGGCGATCAGCAGGACATCCTGCATTCCTGGAGTCGCGTCGGTGATCGCCAGGTCGAGATTGCCGTCGCCGTTCAGGTCGATGGCTGCGATCTCGACAGGCTCGCTGCCCATCAGCGTGAACAGCGTCGGTGCCCCGAATCCTCCGAAGCCGTCGTTCGGCAGAATCGAGAGAACGGGAAGCAGCTCATTCGTTGTGGCAATGTCCGGCACGCCGTCGCCGTTGAAGTCCTCAAGCAGCAGCGTCTCGCCGCCAATCCCCGAGCCGAAGGTCGAAACGTTCGACAGATCAAGACTGCCGGTTGTCGACGAGTTGAGAACGACGGTCACGCTTCCCGAGGACTGGTTCGCGACGACAAGATCCGGTTTCGTGTCTCCATTGAGGTCAGCGACTGCGACGCGAGCGGGTTCGTTTCCGGTCGAAATCTCTGCATCGGCAGCGCCGTTGAAGAAGCCGTTACCCTGTCCCAGAAAGACCCGAACCATGTTGTCGGCTTCGGTCGTAATGGCGAGGTCGAGATCGCCATTCAGGTCAAAGTCAGCAAGGACGACTGAGCTGGGACTCGTCGTGGAGTTTCCGCTGACAACCAGAGGGGCAGGCAGCGACGTGAACTTTCCAGTCGCCATATCGTCGAATAACAGAACCTGATACGTGCCGTCGAACTCGTTGGCGACAACCAGATCGGGATTGCTGTCAGCGTTCAAGAGCCCGACGGCCAGAGCTACTGGATTGTTTCCAACCGCCACTGCAGTCTGTGGAGTAAAGACGCCCATCCCGGAGTTCAACAGTAATTGAACGGTACCGTTCCCTTCGTTCGCGACGACGAGGTCAATGTCGATGTCACCATCAAAGTCGGCAGCGACGATCGAAAATGGCTGCGATCCCAGTAAGCCAGCGACAGTCGTTGAGGTGTAGGTGCCGTTTCCGTTGTTGAGGAACACGACGACTTCACCGGAACCTTCGAGCGTCACTGCGAGATCGTCGCCGTTAAGCCCGTCGAAGTCGCCGACAACAATGCCGCCAATCTGACCGGTTTCGACGCCGTCGGTCAGCATTCCGAACAGCCCCAGAGCAGGCTCTGACGGCGAGGTCTGCTGGAAGCTCGCTGGCTCAACCTGACGAACGGTGTACTGCTCGAACGGAGCCAGCCCGCTGAACGAGTAGTTGCCTCCGCCGGAAGTGGTTGCCGACATACCGTCGTTGTTGATCCCGTCATTGTTCAGGTCGACGTAAACGGTAACGCCATCAATGCCCGGCTCGCCCATGTCCTTGACGCCGTTTGAGTTCTGGTCGTTGAAGACGACGCCCTGGATGGTGGCAGTTGCGTACTCGGTCGCGCCGATATCGACGGTCGAGCCGACAGGCCGTCCGATGCCGCGCTGATCTTCCGCGGGGGCGTTTGTGTTATTGCCGGCATCGATCGCAGGGCTGTCAGGCAGCAGAGCGTGCGTCAGGAGGACAGGCGGCTGGATCGGCTCAAAGTTTCTGGCGGTCGTCGTCACCGGACCCGCCATTCGCTGCTGAGCGAGAAGCGTTTCGAGTTCCTCGTTCGCGAGTGTCAGCGACGGCGGGGTCGTGTAATCGCCGAGCGGACGCAGCTTCGGATCGGGATCGATCACGTTTCCTGACTGGCCGGTGATACCCGACGCTGTTCCCAGCACACCGATGAGATTGTTTCCGGTGACGCCAGCCCCGGACGAGAACGGCCCGCTGACGTCCTTGTCCGGTCCTGCGGACGTGTTTCCAGCGACAATCGAGTTCTTCAGTTCGACTGTCGGTGCTTCCGGCACCGAGGCCACAAAGATGCCGCCGCCGTTGTCGGCCGAGTTAAGCGTGATCGTTGAGTTGAGAATTGTCGCAGTGATGTTGGTGTCGGCGCCGATGGACAGGCCGCCGCCAGCGGCTCCGGGATCGTTCGCGAAGTTCCCCGAGACCGTCGAGTTCGTCAGTGTGAACGTCGTGGTGCCCGACAGCGGTGCCGCGACCGTGATCGCTCCGCC
>JAPOLP010000615.1 GCA_029977045.1 Planctomycetota bacterium | reverse complement strand
TCAGGGCGGAGATGAACTCAGGCGTCAGCTTCTTGTTCTGATAGACGATGTAGAAGTCCGGGTTGCCCATCTCGCGTTTGATGGCTTCGATGACGTTGCTCGGGTCTTCCACCGAGATGCGTTCCGATGACGGGCCAACAACGACCTTTCCGTCATCAGACATCAGCACGACAGAAGGTGTGATGACGTTCTCGTCGGCATTGTTCAGGCAGTTGGGCAGACCGTCGTCGCCAAGCTGAGCGATGGTCGAGTAAGTGGTCCCGAGGTCGATACCGACGGTGTTGCCTTCGAGCAGATTCATCGAGGTTCCTTCACGAGCGTGCGTTGTCAGAGAATGACCGAAGCGTCGCTGGAATCAGCGAGCCAGACGGATTTGATACCGTTATCAGAGTAGCTTGCCCATTCTGCCAGTCACCAGGCAGTGTTGCAAGTTGCCCGGAGCCGCAGAGGAAAACAACTCCCGGGACTGGTTTCAGAGCAATTTCCGGTACAGAGCGAGGGCTGCTGGGTCACGGGCAGGAGCGACACTCGCGACGTCAGGTACCGGGTGGAACGACGGTGGCGGCGGCGAGAAACCCGCCCAGAATCGCCAGCCAGACGATCCCCATGGCGTGCCAGAACCAGGCACAGAAGGTCACGCCCCACGAGTACTCGTGGTCGTATTTGTCGGCCAGAGCGCGTAGCAGGACAAACGTGACAAACAGCAGCGCCACGACAAAGTGGACACCGTGCATCAGAGCAAACGCGAACGCTCCCTGCTTCAGGCCGACTGCCATCGCTCCCTCACGTTGAACGATCAGGCAGGTCAGTCCGTACGTTTGCACGGCGACAAACGCGGTCCCCGTGCCGAGCGCGATCAACAACTGCCGCCGAAACGGACGCTGCCGCTCGACCCGCACCAGCAGCGAAGCTCGGTGCAGAGCCACACTGCCGAGAAACAGCAGCAGCGTGCTGAGCGCGAACGATGGCGGAAAGATCAGCCGCTGGCTGTCGGTCGAGAGTCCCAGCCAGCGAACCAGCAGCCAGGCGACGCCGCCAGCAACTCCCAGCAGCAGGTTCGATGCCAGGAAAAAGCACAGCGCGAGATTACTCCGCCGCTGCAGAAAGCGGGACAGCGGCGAGTTCGGGTCGGGCATCCAGAGAGCCGGCGGCGCGTTCTGCGTGCTCACTGAGTTCTCCGTTGACCGGTCCGTCAATCAGCGTCGCGAGTCACGTCCTGAACAGCGCGACGGGTTGATACTCCGCTCCGACAATCGGGCCGCTTTCGACCTTCAACCAGTCGCTCAGCAGCCCGGCATACACCTGCCGGAAGTCCGTATGGAACTTTACGTCGCCGTCCAGCAGGTCGTCGAGTCCGGGGTGCTCGCCGATCAGCCCGGTGCGAACCCGATTCCCGGCCACAAACAGCGGAGCCGCCGCTCCGTGATCCGTGCCCTCGCTCGCGTTCTCGGCCAGACGCCGACCGAATTCACTGAACGCCAGAGTCGCAACGCGGTCGCCGTGCCCGTGAGCGTCGAGATCGCCAACGAACGCCGCCAGCGCGTCGCTCAACTGCCGCAGCAGTCCGGCATGAGCGGCAGCCTGCTGCGAGTGCGTATCAAACCCGTCGAGCGTTACGTAATAGACGCGAGTCTGCAGTCCGGCATCGATGAGCTGCGCGACCGTCCGCAACTTCTGCGCGAGTTCGCTCTCTGGATAACTGACCGCCGGCTTGTACGACGTCCCGGCTGCTTCGACGCGTCGGCTCGCCGCGAGCGCCGACTGCGTACTGGCCTGCACAAAGTCGAGCAGTCCGTTGTCAGTCGCCGCTGGAGCCGCCGCCAGCTCAGCGACCGCATCCCGCAGCAGCGCCGCGTCCGAGTTCAGGCGGAATCGATCCAGCGACTTGATCGACGGCACCGGCACGTCCTGCGACACGAGTGCCAGCGGCTGCTTCTCCGGTCCGAGATGTACTGCCGCGACATCGCCGCCAGACTCCCGTTGCTCCGCCGTCTTCCGCGTCGCCGAGAGAAACCGCCCAAGCCACCCGTCGCTGCGAGCCTCATTCTTCCGCCGACAGGTATGCCAGATATCCATCGACTCGAAGTGTGACCGGTTCGGCTCGGGATAACCGACGCCCTGCACAATCCCCAGCCGCCCACCTTCCAGCAAATCCGCCAGCCTCCGAGCCGCCGGATGAAACCCCAGTCCGCCCTCGATCTTCAGAACGTCCGCCTCACTCACCGCCAGCGTCGGCCGAGCCTTCCGATACTGTTCATCCCGAAACGGAACGACGGTATTGAGCCCGTCATTCCCGCCTGAGAGCTGAATCACCACCAGCACCGACTCCGCTGAATTAGCTTCAGCTGCAAGACAGGCCCGCATGAGAAATGAGGGCAGGGCACCGGAAACCGTGACAACACCAGCAGTCCCACTCAGAAACTGACGACGAGACAGAGACATGCGGGTTTTATCCTTGCGGGACAGGTGATGCAGCGACTCGGAATCAGTACCTGTCTGCTGTGGTCTTGTTTCAATCTTGTGGTCGTTCAGCTGAGACACCGAGTCGGTCACAGGCAGATTTCCATTTCGATGAATTTGTGCGGAGCGAGTTTCGACTCCTGCGCAAGAAACTGAAGTGTCTGCCAACGGGTGATGTGGCTTTCGGCTTCGAGAGCAGGTGCGTCAGCTGGCAGGTTCTCAAGCAGCTTCTTTTGGATCAGCATTGCCCGCACCTTGCGAGTTCTTGCAGCGCCGGCGCATTCACTGGTCAGGAAGATCAGGTACGTCTCACGAGTCACGCTCTGGCCCATGTCACGACGCATCTGACCGATCGAAAACTGCTCGCCGACTTCATTCAGCACTGAGTTGAGGTAATACCAGTAGTCGTCCTTCGGCAGTGGCAGTGTTGGGTCAGCTGCGGTTGTTTGTTGCGAGGCAGCAGTAACGGCAGCAACGGCCAGGTCATTCAGGAAGATGTCGCGGCAGCTTTTCTCCAGCACCGTTCGGATCATCAGTCGACCATCCTGAATCATGTTGAGCGAGACATTGAGGCGGTCGAGGAATTCCTTCTTGTGCCACTTTCGCCTTGCCCGCCACTGGCCGAGGAACCAGCCGGCACTCGCAAGTAGAAGTCCGGTGAGAAACTTGAGCCAGTTGTCGTCGAGCCAGTCAGTGATGGCCTGAAGAATCTGTTCCATCGCGCGCGGAATCCCTGTGTGGTTAAGAAGTCCTGCCCGAAGCCGGTGACGCAGTCTGATCCGGCGTCACGGCAGACTGTATGGCACGAGTACTTCCTCGTCGTCGTAGAAAAACGTCGCTCCGCCGGTGGCGAAGTTTTCGACGTCAGCGATCGTGGCCTGGCCTTCGGGGGAGGCGAGGATTGCTTCCAGGTCGGCTCGTGAGTCCGCATAGAGGCCGACGACCATGTAGTACGGAGGCTGCTAGCCGGGAGCCGCCGCCTCGCACTTGCCGATCGTCCAGCCTTTCAGCCCGTGCATCTTTCGTGCAATCGGGATGTGAACCTCGCGGTAGTACCGGTCGAATTCGGCACGATCGGTCGGGTGGCCATACAGCACGGTGAGGCGTGTCATTGTGGTTCCTAATCGGTCTTCTCGTCGGGCAGTTCAGAGAGCGACCACTTTGTCAGGGCTGACAGCAGCGCAAAGACGCAGAGGCTCAAAGGATCGCAAAGACTTCGCGAGGCTTTGCGTCTTCGTGTCTTTGCGCTGCAGAGAGAGTGTCTGGTTTCGTCATGTTTTCTACTCGGCTTCCGACCAGACGCGGACTTCGTCGTCTAGAAAGTCGACGTGAATGACATTCGGGCGGCAGCAGACGGGGCAGTCTTCGACAAAGTCCTGATGGTTCCCCGCCGACGGATCGACGGGGATCACGATCTCTTCGCCACACGCATCGCAGACGTAACTGGCTTCGTCGTTCACTTCTTCGACTTCTCTTTCGGCGGCTGGCGTTTGTGGCTCAGCAGCCACTCGTAGAGTTTCGGGTTCTCGTAGGTTTCGGTCCAGGCGTCGTGGCCGGCTTCGGGATAGATCGTCAGCTTCGGCTCAGCACCTTCCGTCTTCAGTGCCTCGATCATTTCTTCCGAGCGGACAGGCAGCACGCCGGTGTCCTTCGCACCGTGGAATGCCCAGACCGGGACATGGGAGAAATACTTCGCGCGCTGACGGTCGCCGCCGCCACAGATGGGAGCAATCGCTGCGATCCGTTCCGGTGCGTACGCCGCGAAGTTCCAGGTGCCAAAGCCGCCCATGCTCAGGCCAGTGAAATAGACGCGGTCCTGATCGACCTTGTGCTTCGCTGCCAGATCGTCGAGCAACGCGACCAGCTCGTATTCACGCCACCAGC